>JADGRS010000356.1 GCA_017880705.1 Burkholderiales bacterium | reverse complement strand
CGCGGCTCCGATTTCGTTTACGATGCCTTGATGGCTACACGCCGCCCTGTGAAGACCGCGCGCCCGTCGCGCACCGAGGCCGAGGAAGCCGTCCGCACGTTGATCCTATGGGCGGGCGACGATCCCGCGCGGGAGGGGCTGCGCGATACGCCGGGGCGCGTCGTGCGCGCCTACGAGGAATTCTTCGCGGGCTATGGGCAGGATCCGCGCGAGATCCTCAAGCGGACCTTCTCCGAGGTCGAGGGCTACGACGAGATGATCGTGATGAACGACATCCGCTTCGAGAGCCATTGCGAGCACCACATGGTGCCGATCATCGGCAAGGTGCACATCGGCTACCTCCCCGACAAGCGCGTCATCGGCATCTCGAAGCTCGCGCGCCTCGTCGACATCTATGCGCGGCGCCTGCAGGTGCAGGAGAAGATGACGGTGCAGATCGCCGACACGCTGCAGGAAGTGCTTCAACCCAAGGGTGTCGCCGTCGTGATCGAGGCGTCGCACCAATGCATGACCACGCGCGGCGTGCACAAGCCCGGCGTGGGCCTGGTGACGAGCCGAATGGTGGGCGCCTTCCGCAGCGATGCGTCGACGCGGCGCGAATTCCTCGCCGTGATCGGCCGCAGCGGCGCCGGCGGCCTGCCGAATACCTGATTCCCGAGCGTCCATCCCGCTTTGGGCGCCGCGCCTAGGCGATGGCCGGCACGCTAGAATAGCGCCCCATTCCCGATCGACAGCCAATCCTCCATGGGTCACGCCAGCACAGGACTTCTTCGATTCGCCGCCGCCATTCTCGCAACGCTGGCTTTCTTCGCGGAAGCGGCCGAGACCGTGCAGCCGCCGCAACTGCGCCTCGGAGACGCGGCGACTCCGATTTCGTACGAGGCCCATCTCGCGATCGACCCGAAGGAGACGAGCTACTCGGGGGCGATCCGCATCGAGCTGCGCTTCAACCGCGCGGTTCCCGTGCTCTGGCTGAATGCCTCGGCGCTCACGATCGAGGCGGCGGAGATCGAGCAGGGCAATCGCAAGAGCACGATCAGGGTCGTTCCGGGAGGCGAGGATTTCGTCGGTTTCGCGCCCGAGAAGGGATCCTTCGACGAGGGGCCCGCCGTCGCCACCATCCGCTATCGCGGAGTCATCGACTCGGTGACGAAGCGGGGCGTCTATCGCCAGAGCGAGGGCGGGGAGTGGTACGTGATCACGCAATTCGAGGCGATCTCGGCGCGATTCGCGTTTCCCTGCTTCGACGAGCCCGGATGGAAGACGCCCTGGAGGCTCACCATCGATGCGCCCTCGTCGAACGTCGTGACGAGCAACACGCCCGAGACGAGCGCTTCCATCGTTGCGGCGATGCCGGGCTGGCGGCGCCATGCGTTCGCGACGACCAAGCCACTTCCCACCTATCTCGTCGCGCTTGCCGTGGGCCCCTTCGACGTCGTCGATGGAGGCACGGCAGGCGCGAACAAGGTGCACCTTCGCTACTTCACGCCCAAGGGACGCGCCTTGGAGGCGCGTTACGCGCGTGAGGTGACGCCCAGGATCCTCGCGCTCCTCGAGGACTACTTCGGCATTCCCTATCCCTTCGAGAAGCTCGACAGCGTCTCGGTGCCCCAGGGCGGCGGCGCGATGGAGAACGCCGGGATGATCACCTACAACACGCGATTCCTCCTTGCCAGGCCCTACGAGGAGACCGACAACAACAAGAGGAGTTACGTCTCGATCGCGGCGCACGAGATCGCGCACCACTGGGTCGGCGACTACGTGACGCTCGCGTGGTGGGACGACATCTGGCTGAACGAGGCTTTCGCGACGTGGATGGCGGAGAAGGTGCTCTACCAGTTCAATCCGGCCTGGGACAACGGCCTCAGCCATGCGGGGCACCGCCGCAGGGCGATCGCCGCGGACCGCCTCGCCACCGCGCGCCGCGTGAAGAACCCGGTCGAGGCGAAGGGCGACATTCGCGCCGCCTTCGACGGCATCACCTACGACAAGGGGGGCGAGGTGCTCTCGATGTTCGAGTCTTCGCTCACGCCCGAGAAGTTTCGCAGCGGCGTGCATGCGTTCCTCGAGGGCCACGCCTATGGGAGCGCGACCTCCGGCGAGTTCTTCGCCGCGATCGCCGCGGCCTCGGGCCGCAAGGGCGCGGTCGAGTCGTTCGCCGCCTTCGTCGAGCAGCCGGGAGTGCCGCTCGTCGAAGCCTCGCTCAAATGCGGCACGGGCAAGCCGCAGCTCGAGCTCTCGCAGGCACGCCTTCGCCCCGTCGGCTCGAGCGCGGCGGAGGAGCAGTGGGTGACGCCGGCGTGCTTCCGCCTTGCCGCGGACGGCAAGCAGCAGACGCAGTGCGTCGAGGTGAGCAGCGCCAAGGCTGCGGTCACGCCGCTCGAGACCCGGTCGTGCCCCGCATGGCTCGTCGGCAACGACGGCGGGCGTGGCCACTACGTGGTTCGCTACGACAAGGATCTCGCGAAGCGGACTCGCGAGAGGTTTCGCGGCGTGCCGCGGCAGGAGGCCGTGGCGCTCGTGGGCGACGTGACGCTCCTCGCGCGCTCGGGGCTGCTGTCGATGGACGATGCCCTCGCGTGGGCCGACGCGGCGCTTCGACACGCGTCGCCGATCGTGCAGCTTTCCGCGGTGCAGCTGCTGCTCGCCGAACGCGACCAATGGCTCACGCTGCCTCAATTGCAGGAAAAGCGCCGCATCGTCTCTCAGAGCGTGGTGCCGCTCGCGCGGCGGACCGAATGGATCGAAAGGGCCGGTGAGAGCGAGGATGTCCGCTTGCTGCGAGCGGTGCTCCTGCCCTTTGCGGCGGATTCCGACGCGGGGGCCGCGTTGCGTCCCGCGGCGCGGGCGCTTGCGTTGCGCTGGATCGCGAATCGCGCGGCGATTTCCTCCAACATGGCGTCCCCCGCGCTCGACACGGCAGCGCGCTTCGCCGACGAGGCGACCTACGCGAGGCTCGAGGCGGCGCTCGTCGCGATCCACGATCAACGGGACCGGCGCACGCTTCTCGACGCGATCGCGAAGGTTCGGGATCAGCGCCTGCGCGAGCGCGCCCTGGCGATCGCCTTCATGAAGAAGGATGGCGTGGAGGTCCTCAACGGTGGGCAGGTCCATGACCTCGTCTCCTTCGCGGCCATGGACGACGGGAGCCGCGCCTCGGCTTTACATTTCGTGAGCGCGAACTTCGATGCGATCGACGCGAAGATCCCGAAGGACAGCGAGGCGTGGCTCATCGATAGTTTCGCGGGGCTGTGCACGCCGGCCGAGCGCGACGCGTTTCGCACGTTCGTCGAGCCGCGCGCCGCGGGCTTTCTCGGCGGGGAGCTCGCGTTCCGGCAGACGATGGAGTCGATCGAGCTCTGCGTGGCGGCGCGCGGGCGGTAGTCCGAGGGGGCGGAATGGCGAGGATCGAGAAGAGGCTGCGGGATGCGCTGGGCGGAATCTCCGGGATTCTCGTGACCCCGTTCGACCGGGAAGACCGGCTCGCTCCGAATGCCCTCAAGCCCATCGTCGAAAGGGCGATCCGCGCGGGGGTGCACGCGCTCGTCGCCAACGGGAACACCGGAGAGTTCTATGGGCTCACGGCGCGGGAGGCCGAGGCCATGGTCCATGCGGTCGCCGAGCAGATTGGCGGGCGCTCGGTGCTCATCGGAGGCGTGGGCAAAAGCGTGCACGAT
>JADGRS010000355.1 GCA_017880705.1 Burkholderiales bacterium | reverse complement strand
CCAGCTCAATCGAAATGGTGCCGTCGAAGAGACTCGAACTCTTACGCCTTTCGGCACTGCCCCCTCAAGACAGCGTGTCTACCAATTCCACCACGACGGCCATTTGATGCGATTACGAGCGATGCGACTTGATACGGGACAACGAAACCCTTACTTCGGGATCTCCGTGGACTTCGAGGACGGATTTCCCGCCGGCGCCGGTGCCGAGGGAGCAGGCGCCGCCGGTGTTGCTTCGGTCTTCTTCTCGATGGCCGGCGTGGCGCCCGGCGTCTCGAGATGCTGCAGAACGCCGCTCGACTTCGACGGCGCCGAAAAGTAGGTGAGCCCGAGGCTCGTCGCGAAGAAGATGGCGGCGAGGACGGCCGTCGTGCGCGACAGGAAGTTGGAAGCGCCCGCGGAGCCGAAAAGGCTTCCCGCCGAGCCGCTGCCGAAGGCCGCGCCCATGTCGGCGCCCTTGCCGTGCTGCAGGAGCACGAGCGTGACGATGCCGACCGCGGCGAGGATGTGGAACACGAGGACCAGCGTCTGCATTTGCGACTAGCCTTTCACCGCGGCGCCGGCTGCTCGCCAGATCGCCACGAATTCTTCCGCCACCAGCGATGCTCCGCCGACCAGGCCTCCGTCGACGTCGGGCATCGCGAACAAATCCGCGGCATTCGCCGCCTTCACGCTGCCCCCGTAGAGAATCGGGAGCCGCGCAGCGATATTCGGTTGCACCTTCGCGGCGACGCGCCCGCGAATGAACGCGTGCGCTTCCTCCGCCTGCTCGCGGCTCGCCGTCCTACCCGTGCCGATGGCCCACACCGGCTCGTACGCGACGACAGCGCCTTCCAACCCTCCCGCGCCGCCCGATTGCAGCAACGCGTCCACCTGTCTTGCGAGCACCGCCTCGGTCCTGCCGGCTTCCCGCTCCTCGAGCGTCTCGCCCACGCAGAAGATCGGCGTCAGACCCGCGCGGCGCGCCGCGGCGAATTTCGCAACGACGATCGCGTCCGTGTCCCCGAAAAGCGTCCTTCGCTCCGAGTGCCCGACGATTGCGTACCGCGCTGCGAACTCCGCGATCATCGCTGCGGACACCTCCCCGGTGTAGGCCCCGGAGTCGTGACGGCTGCAGTCCTGGGCGCCCCACGCGATCGCCGAGCCCTGCAGCAACTCCCGCGCCTGCGCCAGATAAGGATACGGCACGCACACCGCGCAGGCTGCCGCACCATTCCGGGGGATTTCTCGCAGGAGCGCCCTCACCAACGCATCATTGCCGGCGAGGCTCCCATTGAGCTTCCAGTTGCCTACGACGACTTTCGACCGCATCGCGACGCGACCCTCAAAACTTCGAGATTTTACCAAATTTTGGGGTCGAACCTCAACGTCATTCCCGCGAAGGCGCGAATCCAGCCTGAAAGCTCGCGCGATTTGCCTGGATTCCCGCCCTCGCGGGAATGACGGCTACGCGGCCGCGGGCTCGGCGGAGGTCTTCACGACCGCGGCGATCGCGTCCGCGTGCGCCTGGACGCGCGCGCGGTCTTCGCCCTCGACCATGACGCGCACCAGGGGCTCGGTGCCCGAAGGACGCAGCAGCACCCGGCCGTGACCCGCGAGATCGGCCTCGGCGCGCGCGACGGCCTCGCGAACCGGCGTGGCCTGCAGGTCGAGCTTGCCGCGCACCTTCACGTTGACGAGCACCTGCGGCAGGAGGCGAAGCTCCCGCGTGAATTGCGCGAGCGTCTCGCCCGAGGCGACGAGGGCCGCGAGGACCTGCAGCGACGAGATGATCGCGTCGCCCGTCGTGTGGCAATCGAGGCAGAGGATATGGCCGGAATTCTCGCCGCCGCAATCCCAGCCTCGCTCGAGCAGCGTCTCGAGGACGTAGCGGTCCCCCACCCTCGCGCGCGCGAACTCGACGCCCATCTGCGCGAGGCGCTTCTCGAGCGCGAAGTTGGTCATGAGCGTCCCGACGACGCCGCCGCGCAGGCGCCCCTCGGCCTTGCGATTCTTCACGATGGCGTAGAGGAGCTGGTCGCCGTCGAAGAGCGTTCCGTCGGCGTCGGCCATCGCGAGGCGGTCGCCGTCGCCGTCGAAGGCGATGCCGAAGTGGCCCTTGTGCTCGACCACCGCGTTGCCGATCGCTTGCGGCGCCGTGGCGCCGCAGCCCTCGTTGATATTGACCCCGTTGGGGAGGCTGCCGATCGCGATCACCTCGGCGCCCAGCTCCTGGAAGACGCGCAGGCCGAGGCGATAGTTGGCGCCATGGGCGCAATCGACGACGAGCTTCAGCCCGAGGAGCGAGCGTTGCTTCGGGAAATTGCCCTTGCAGAATTCAAGGTAGCGGCCCTCGGCGTCGTGGATCCGCTCCGCCTTGCCCAGGTGCGCCGCCGAGGCCACGGCGAGCGGCGCGTCGAGCATCGCCTCGATCTCGCTCTCCACCGCGTCGGCGAGCTTCATGCCCTCGCCCGAGAAGAACTTGATCCCGTTGTCCTCGAAGGGGTTGTGCGAGGCCGAGATCATCACGCCCGCGGAAAGGCGCAGCGCCTTGGTGAGGAAGGCGACGCCGGGCGTGGGCATCGGCCCCACGAGGAGCGTATCGACGCCGGCCGCGGAGAGGCCCGCCTCGAGCGCCGACTCGAGCATGTAGCCCGAGATGCGCGTGTCCTTGCCGATGAGGACCGCAGGGCGCAGGCGGTGCGGCGGCGCGATGTCGGCGCGCGAGAGCACCTTGCCCGCCGCGTAGCCGAGCTTCAGCACGAAGTCGGGCGTGATGGGGTGCTGCCCCACGCGGCCGCGAATGCCATCGGTTCCAAAATACTTGCGGGTCATGTCGTCTCTTGTCACCGATGCGCCATCCAGACCGCGCGCCTCACCGAAGCGCCATCCAGACACTGATCGCGTCGACGGTGTCCTTCACGTCGTGCACGCGCACGAGGCTCGCGCCATTCTGCACCGCGAGGAGAGCCGCGGCAACGCTCGCCGCCGCGCGCTCGGCGACCGGGCGCCCGGTGAAATCGCCAAGCATCTTCTTGCGCGACAGCCCCGCAAGCAGGGGATGGCCGAGCTGCGCGAGCGCCGGCATCGCGCGGAACAGGGCCTTGTTGTGCTCGACGGTCTTGCCGAATCCGAAGCCGGGATCGAGGGCGATGCGATGGGACGCCACGCCGGCGGCCTCGAGCGCGCGCGCCCTCCCGGCGAGAAACGCTCCCACCTCCGCCACGACATCGTCGTAGCGCGGCTCCTTCTGCATCGTGGCGGGCGTTCCCTGCATGTGCATGACGATGAGCCCGGCAGGCGTGCCGGCGACGGCCTCGATCGCGCCGCTCCCGCGAAACGCATTCACGTCGTTCACCACCGCGCATCCCGCGTCGATCGCCGCCCGCATCACCGCGGGCTTCGTCGTGTCGATGGATACCGCGACTCCCTGCCTCGCGAGCGCCTCGACCACCGGGATCACGCGGCGCAGCTCCTCCTCGAGGGCGACGGGCTCGGATCCCGGGCGCGTGGACTCGCCCCCCACATCGACGAAGTCCGCGCCTTCGTCGCGAAGCCTGAGGCCCTGTGAGATCGCCTGCGCGGGATCGAGGAATCGGCCGCCGTCCGAGAACGAGTCGGCGGTGACGTTCACGATGCCGAGCACCTTCGGGCGGTCCAAGGAAAAAGGGGTGGCCCATGGCCACCCCTTGCGGTCCCGCGAGGACT
>JADGRS010000354.1 GCA_017880705.1 Burkholderiales bacterium | reverse complement strand
CGCGTACATCGCGCAGGTCACCGAGAAGGGTGACCAGCCGGCGATCTATTTCAGTATCATGGTCATGGCTTTCTTCGTCGTCATCGTCAATCGCGTTCTCTGGCGCCGCCTCTACGACGTGGCCGAACGCAAATTCAAGCTCGAATGAACACGCTCGCCGTCAGATCACCTTCCGAACGCGCTGCGGAGAGCCACGAGCCGCCCGCGCCGGTCATCGAGCTGCGACACGTATCGAAGTCGTACGTGAGCGCCGATGGCGGAGCTCCGGTGACGGTCCTCGATGACATCAGCCTCGAGATCCGTGATGGCGAGATACTCGCGCTCCTGGGACAATCGGGATCCGGAAAATCCACCATCCTGCGCCTGATGGCGGGTCTCACGGATCCGACGCAGGGCGCGGTGCTCAGCCATGGCGCGCCGCTAACCGACGTGAATCGGGGCGTTGCGATCGTCTTCCAGAGCTTCGCCCTCTATCCGTGGCTCACCGTACAGGAGAACGTGCAGGTCGGACTGATCCAGCGCCGCCTGGGCGCGAGGCAAGAGCAGGAGGAAATCGACAAGGCGCTGGGATTGATCGGCCTTTCCGGCTACGAGAATGCCTACCCCAAGCAGTTGTCCGGGGGGATGCGCCAGCGCGTCGGCTTCGCCCGGGCCCTTGTAGCCCAGCCCGAGGTGCTATGCATGGACGAGCCCTTCAGCGCGCTTGACGTGCTCACCGCCGAGAGTCTGCGCACCGAGGTCGTCGACCTCTGGCGCGGCTCCGGGCGTGCGGGCCTGCGGAGCATTTTCCTCGTGACGCACAACATCGTCGAGGCGGTCTTCATCGCCACGCGGATCGTCATCATTTCGTCGCGTCCGGGACGCATTCGCAATGTCATTCCCAATCCGCTTCCCTTTCCACGAGATGTCAATTCCAAGTCCTTCGCGGACATGGTCGACCAGGTGCACGCCGCGATCACCGCGCTCGTCATGCCGGACGAACCGGTGGAGCAGGCGGCAACGCGCGTGACCGGTGCGGGCGCGACGTTGCCCGTCGAATCGCCGGAGGGCGCGAAGGGACCGCCTTTGCCCATCGCCGGCACCCGCGTCGAGCCGATCCCCAACGTTCCCGTGGAAAACATCGTGGGCCTCCTCGAGATCATCGAGGACGCGAAGGAGACGATCAACGTGTTCGACCTGAGCGCTCGCATCGGAAAGGAGTTCGGCGAGACGATCGCGACGGCGAAGGCCGCCGAGATGCTGGGCCTGGTCGACACGCCCAAGGACGACGTGCTGATGACCCAGGCCGGCTGGTATTTTCTCGCGGCGCCGTCACCCGCGCGCAAGGCCATGTTCCGGCAAGCGATCATGAAGCTGCGCCTGTTCCAGATGCTCATCGTCGATATCCGCGGCGACCCCGATGATGCGCATCGGGGTCGGCTTCATACCGATAAACTTCATGATCGGATCCGTCCAGGTGATGTGCCGGTTGACCGCCTGCTGGCTCGGGAACATCCGCTGCGCCACCGTTAGGCTGACAATGGCTACCGGTTCGCTGCCCTGGCGGTCGAGATCGTTGAAATCGCGCCCGGCGATCATCGGCACGCCGAGTGCGCCGAAAAACCCGGGCGACACGATGCGGAATTGCCCACGCGGATCGTCTTCCGCCGTTGCGCGAACGTAACCCTCAGCCGTGAATTGCATGCCCGGGCCGAAAGTGCCTCCCTCGCGCCACGGCGTAAGGGTGCCCTGAGCTACGCCGTCCACGCCCGGCAATTGGCGTACGCGTCTCATCGCTTCTTTGTAGAAATCCACGATCTGGCCGTCGGTCCGCCCATACGAAATCACCGGCACATTGATCGCCAGCACGCGGCGCGTGTCAATGCCGGTGTGGACCGCCTGGAGCGCGAGCAGCGTCTTGAGCAGCATGGTGGCGCCCGCCAGCAGGACAAAGGAGGCGGCGATCTGGGTAATCGCGAACGCCCGCAATCGCCGCGCCGCGCCGCCCGTCATGCGCACGCTCCCGTTGGAAAGGCTGATTCCGTTCGACCGGTCGCCCGACGGCAGGCGCGGCACAAACGCCAGCAGCGTCGCAGCCACCAGCGCCAGTCCGGCGCCGACCCACAGCATGCTCGAGTCCACCGTCAGATCCAGCGCGCGGACCGAGAACCGGGACGCGTACCGCGCCAGGATGGCCACCATGGGCCGCGCGATCAGTACACCCAGCGCCGCTCCCGCGCCGCAGAGCAGGAGGCATTCCGCCAAAAGGACACGCCGTAGCGCGAAGGTGCTCGCTCCCAGCGCGGCCCGAATCGACAGCTCCCCTTCGCGGCGAATCGTCCGCGCCAAAATCAGGTTGGCCACGTTGGAACAGGCGATGATGAAGACCAATCCCGAAGCGGCCAGCAGCACCCAAAGCACGGTCCTGGCCTTGGACGTAATCTGGTCGCGCAGAAGCACCGCGTCAATCCGGAAATCCGCCTTCGTCGGATACGCTTCGGCGTGCGCTTTCAGGATGGCGCTGTGTGCCGCCCGGAGCTCGGCGCGCGCTTGTTCCAGTGTCGCGCCGGGGGCCAGCCGCCCAAACAGCTCCGTCATGCGATGGACCCGGCCCGTCACCATCGTCGCCGACAGGTGGTGTGGACTGGTCACCACGTTGGCGATGATCTCCGTTTCAGACGGATACGGGATCGATGGTTCCAATACCCCTACGATGGTCGCGGTGCGCGTTCCGAACGATCCCAGCCGGACGACTTTTCCGAGCACCGATGGGTCGCTCTTCAGCGCGCTGGTCCAAAAGCCATACGTCAGCACCACGGCGCCGTCCGCGGCCGGGCCGTCGTCTCGCATATCGAGCAGCCGTCCCATCACCGGATGCAGACCCATCACGTCGAAGTACGTGCCGCCCACCACTCCCGCCCGCACCTCGCGCGGCTCGCCTAGCCCATTCATCGTGAAACCAATAGTGGAGAATTCGCCGATCGCGCTCAACGATTTGACGCTCTGCCGCAGTTCCTGCACCTCCGGCACCGAAAACACGGCATTCTCCACGCCCAGTCCCCGCGCGCTCTGCCTGATGTAAATCAGCCTGTTTTCGTCGCGATTCACTAACGGCCGCAGCAAAACCCCGCGGACCAGCGTGAAGATAGCGGCATTGGCTCCGATTCCGAGTGCCAGCGTGAGGACCACTGTAATCGTAAGCCCCTTAGCTCCGGCGAGCGAGCGGAGGGCGTACTTCACATCACGCCAAAAGATTCCGGCAGCTTCGCGTAAATCCAATTGTTCTGAGCTCATCCCCGTCATGACCGGACCTCCCTTCCCTCGACTCCGTCACGGTGATGTCGTTCGACACCGGGCGTTTTCGCTCGGCCGGGCCAAAGAAATCTGGCGCCCACGGAGTCTCTTTCCGAAACTATACGCCATGCCGGCCGTCGACGTTCCATTCGCCTGCCAAACTTCGGGGCGTTATGGGTTGATGTAACAGTTGTTTCTCAATCGCTTCACGAGAAACGCCCGAATCGGAAGTGGAAGCGAAGAAACTGCGGACCTCGCTTGACATCTCCCATCAATTAGATATAGTCTAAATATAGACCGTGTCTAAATTGAGCTCTGAACTCGACCAGGCATTCCGGGCGGCTGCCCTTCGGCCCACCGCCCAGCGGTACGCCGTGCTGGAGTTCTTAGCGGAGCACCGGGTCCATGCCACGGCCG
>JADGRS010000353.1 GCA_017880705.1 Burkholderiales bacterium | reverse complement strand
TCTCGGGAGTCGTGCCGCCACCCGCCAAGACCACCCTGCCGGTGATCAAGGAATGCGGCGAGGCGATGCATAAGGCGGGAGGCGGCGCCCTCACCTACACCAACCTCGAGGCGTGCATCGCGGCGAAGGTGCTCGTCGAGGCGATCCGCCGCGCGGGGCGGGACGTGACTCGCGAAAGCCTGTACCGCGCGCTCGAGGGGATGGGGCGCTACGACGCGGGCGGCTACGTCGTGACCTTCGGGCCCGACGTCCGCCATGGCAGCCACTATGTCGAGCTGGCGGTGATTTCGAAGAACGGGCAATTCCGCTTCTGATCATATATAATCAAAGGCTTTCCGTGACTTAGCGTTTCGGAGTTGTCAATTTATCGTTTCATCGTTGCCCGTTATCAACGGGACAGGAGATCCAGATGGTCGTCATCAGAATGGCGCGTGGCGGAGCCAGGAACCGCCCCTTCTACAACATCGTCGTCGCCGATTCGCGCATGCCGCGCGACGGACGCTTCATCGAGCGCATCGGCTTCTACAACCCCAAGGCCGCGGAAGCCGAGCAGAAGTTTCGCCTCGCGCTCGATCGCATCGAGCACTGGGTGGGCCAGGGCGCGCAGCCTTCCGCCGCGGTGAAGAAGCTCATCAAGCGTGGCAAGAGCCAAGCCGCCGGCAAGCAGGAAGCTCCCGCCCAGTAAGGCGGCGGTCGCGCCGGACGGCGCCGTGCGCGACGCCGGCGGCCGGTTCGAGGGCGACGAATCGCAACTGGTGCTGATGGGCCGGATCGTCGGTGCCTTCGGCTTGCAGGGCTGGCTCAAGATCAAGGCGTTCACCGAAGAGCCGCGAGGCCTCGGCGAGTTCCCGAGGTGGCTCGTCGGCGCGCGCGGCGATTGGCGCGAGATGCCGCTCGAGGATTTCGAGGTTCACTCGAAGGGACCGGTGGCGAAGCTCGCGGGCTGCGACGATCGCGAAGGCGCCGATGGCCTGCGCGGCCGCGATGTCGCCGTGACGCGCGCGGAGCTGGGCGAGCCGGACGACGGAACGATGTACTGGGTCGACCTGGTCGGCCTGGAAGTGGTCGATGAGGGCGGGATTATCCTCGGCACGGTCGAGGCGCTCTTCGAGACGGGCGAGACGAGCGTCATGGTGGTGCGCGAATCGGCGGCGGGCGCGGAGCGGATGATTCCGTTCGTCGCGCAGTACGTGAAGTCGGTGGATCGCGAAGCGCGGCGCATCACGGTGGAATGGAAGGCGGATTACGACGCATGACGCATTTCGACGTGATCACGATCTTCCCCGAGATGTTCGAGGCGGTGAGCCGCCACGGCATCACGCGCAAGGCGCTCGAGGAGAAGCTCTTCGAGATGAAGACGTGGGATCCGCGCGATTTCACGACGGACAATTACCGCAGGGTCGACGATCGGCCCTACGGGGGCGGGCCCGGCATGGTGATGATGGCCGAGCCGCTGCAGGCGTGCATCGAAGCGGCCACCTCGCGGCAACGCGCTGCGGGCGTGGAGCGCCCGATGGTGGTGCTGATGTCGCCGCAAGGCGAGCGGTTGGACGAGGCGCTGGTGCGCGGCCTCGCGGCCGAGCCGGGACTGGTGCTCATCGCCGGGCGCTATGAAGGCGTCGACGAGCGCGTGGTGGCGAAGTCGGTGCATCGCGAGGTCTCGATCGGCGACTACGTCACCTCGGGCGGCGAGCTGCCGGCGATGGTGCTGATCGATTGCCTGGTGAGGCGCTTGCCGGGAAGCTTGAACGACGCCGAAAGCGCCGCGCAGGATTCGTTTTCGGAGGGAATGCTCGACTGGCCGCACTACACGAGGCCGGAGAAGTGGAGCGAGGAGCGCGTCCCCGACGTGCTGATGTCGGGAAACCACGCCGCGATCGCGCGGTGGCGCAGGAAGCAGGCGTTGGGACGCACGTGGGACCGCAGGCCCGATCTCGTCGACGAGGCGAAGCTCTCGCGCGAAGACCGGCAGCTGCTGGAGGAATACCGCCGCGAGCAGCAGGCGCAGCAACAGCAGCAGTAGAGGACCATTACAAACCGCGTGCACCCGCCTCTTTGAGTCGGCTCTGCGCGAAAGGCCAGACGGCCGGAACCGAAAGGAAGACGAAGATGAACCTGATCGAAAAGCTGCACCAGGAAGAGATCAAGCGGCTCGGCCGCAAGATCCCGGAGTTCGCCCCGGGCGACACGGTGATCGTGAAAGTCACCGTCGTCGAAGGCGACAAGAAGCGCGAGCAGGCCTACGAAGGCGTGGTGATCGCCAAGCGCAGCCGCGGCCTCAACTCCAACTTCATCGTCCGCAAGATGTCGAGCGGCGAGGGCGTGGAGCGCACGTTCCAGACGTATTCGCCGGGGATCGCCTCCATCGAGGTGAAGCGGAAGGGCGACGTGCGCCGCGCCAAGCTCTACTACCTGCGCGGCCTCACCGGCAAGAAGGCGCGCATCCGCGAGAAGCTCGAAGGGCTCGATCGCGACGTGCTGCCGCCGGAAGAGGATGAAGCCGGCGAGGCGAACGAAGCGAGCGTCGCGAAGGACGCGAAGCCCGAGGCCAAGCCCGCCAAGAGCTGAGGCCTAGAGGGATCCGGCGGCGAACGTGTCGCAATCCTGAACGCGCCCCGAATCCATGCCGCGCTTGAACCAGCTCACGCGCTGCGCCGAGGTCCCGTGCGTGAACGAGTCCGGCACGACGCGTCCCTGCGATTGCTGCTGAAGCCGGTCGTCGCCGATGGCGCTCGCCGCGGTGAGCGCCTCGTCGATGTCGCCCGGGTCGAGCTGGTTCTTCACCGCCGCGAAGTGCCCCCACACGCCCGCGTAGCAATCCGCCTGCAGCTCCATGCGCACCGAGGTCGGATTGTCGTGGTGCGCCTCGAGCTTCGCGAAGGTTCCGACGAGATTCTGCACATGGTGCCCGACCTCGTGCGCGATCACGTAGGCCGGCGCGAAGTCGCCCGGCGCCTTGAAGCGCCGCTGCAGGTCGTCGTAGAACGACAGGTCCACATACAGTTTCTGGTCGTTCGGGCAATAGAACGGGCCCATCGCCGCCTGGCCGAGGCCGCAGGCCGAGCGCACCGCGCCGCTGTAGAGCACGAGCGTGGGCGGCGTGTAGGTCTTCCCCGAGCGGCTGAAGATCTGGCCCCACACGTCCTCGGTGCTCCCGAGCACCTTCGAGACGAACCGGCCCATCTCATCGGTGGGAGTTCCCCGCGGGGCCTCGCGCGTGTCGGCCTGGGTCTGGACCTGCTGCACGGTGTCGAGCACCGTGGAGGGATCGACGCCGAAATACGCCGCGACGAGGGCGATTACGATGCCGCCGATCCCGAGCCCCCCGCCGAGGCCGATGCCCATGCCGCGCCGGTCCTCGACGTTGCCGCTCTCCCTCTGGTCGCCCAATTCCATGATTTACGCCTCCGGTTGCGTCCACTCTACAGACCCATCGCGGGCGCCCAAGTTGCATTCGCGAGGCCACGCCCTCGCGCGGCTCAGATCGGAATCGACATCCAGAGCGGAATGGTGAGCATCGAGAGCACCGTGCCCACGGTGATCTGCGTCGCGACGGCGCTGCCGTCGCCGGTCATGCGCACCGCGAGGATGTACGCGTTCGAGGCGGTCGGCAGCGCCGCGCAGAGAAGCAGCACCCTCGCCTCGATGCCGGAGAATCCGAGCATGCGGATCAGTCCCCACGCGATCGCCGGAACCGCGACGAGCTTCACGGCGAGCCACCACGAGT
>JADGRS010000352.1 GCA_017880705.1 Burkholderiales bacterium | reverse complement strand
GCCGGCGTCTCCCAAGCGTGCAGCGCGGCGGCACGCGATCCCGCTTCCGAGGTTCGAGCCGCTGGCCTCGATCGCCGAGCCGCAATTGCTCGCCATGGCCCCGCAGCCCGTCATCGCGGATCCGCCCTCCGAAATGGCGATGCCGGCTGAAGTCGCGAAGCCCGATGTCGTCGCGCTGGCGCAGCCCGCGGTGCCGGTGCCGGCGCTCGAGCCGCCGAAGTTTCCGCTCGAGGCGCTTCCGGCGAGCATCACGATCGACTACCAGCTCACGTCGTCCTTCGCCGACGGCCACGCGGTGTATCACTGGCGCCGCGACGGCGACAACTACACGATCACCAGCGAGGCGGAAGCGGTCGGATTCTTCACGCTCTTCCTCGAGGGACGCATCCTCCAGGAAAGCTGGGGCACGGTGACCGCCGAAGGACTGCGCCCGCAGCGCTTCGTCGAGCGCAAGCCCAACACCGCGGAAGAAGGCCTCGAGTTCGACTGGGCGAAGCACAAGGTCACCTTCGACCGCAACAACGAGAAGAAGACCGTCGATCTCGCCGACAACACGGTGGACTGGCTCTCGATGATCTTCCAGATGGCGCACGTGCCGCCTTCGGGCGAGACTTATGCGCTGCGCGTCTACACGCAGCTAAAGCTCTACAAGTTCGAGCTCCGGATCCTCGGCGAGGAGGAGGTGGAGATTCCGCTCGGCAAGGTGAAGGCCCTGCACCTGCGCCACGTCGACCCGGAGGACCAGACGGTCGTGGACGTCTGGCTCGGGGTTCGGCAGCACTACCTTCCCGTGAAGCTTCGCTATCCGGTCGCGCGCAATCGACTTGTCGTCGAGCAAGTCGCGACGAACGTCTCCGGCCCCTAGGCGCGATGAACCTCGCCCGCGCGCAGCTCGATGCGATCGTCCACGCCCTGGCCGTCGTCCTGCCGGGCAACGCGCCCGCCGACCGCCAGCTGGGACAGTTCTTTCGCGACAACAAGAATCTCGGCAGCCACGATCGCGCCCTGGTGGCCGACACCGTGTACGCGGCGCTTCGCCGCCGCCGATATCTCGAGCACGTCACGCCCCGGGCCTCGCCTCGCGAGATGGCCCTCGCCACCATCGTGAAGATCCAGGGTGTCGGCCTCGGCCAGATCGAATCGGCGCTGCGCGGCGACGAGAAAGCGTGGCTCACGGCGCTGAAGCAGGAGAGCTTCGACGAGCTGCCTTTCGAGATCCGCGCCGATCTTCCCGATTGGGTGATCGAGCGGCTGCGCAAGCAGATGAGCGACGAGGAGCTGCTCGCGCTCGCGCGCGGTTTGCAGCAGCCCGCGCCCCTCGACCTGCGCGTGAACACGATGAAGGCGCCGCGCGAAGCGGTGCTCGAACGCCTCGCCTACGACGAGATCGCGGCCCATCCCACGCGCTATTCGCCGGTCGGCGTGCGCCTGCGCGAGAAGCCCGCGCTCAACCGGCACCCGATGTTCCTCGACGGCGCAGTCGAGGTGCAGGACGAAGGCAGCCAGATCCTCGGCATGCTGGTCGAGCCGAGGCGCGGCGAGATGGTGGTCGACTTCTGCGCGGGAGCGGGCGGCAAGACGCTGCAGATGGGCGCGGCGATGAATTCATCGGGACGCCTCTACGCGTTCGACATTTCCGACAAGCGCCTCGCAAATCTCGCGCCGCGCCTGAAGCGCTCCGGCCTCTCGAACGTGTTTCCGCAGCGCATCTCCGGCGAGAACGACCCGAAGGTGAAGCGGCTGCGCGGCAAGATCGACCGCGTCCTGGTCGACGCGCCGTGCACCGGCCTCGGCACCTTGAGGCGCAACCCCGACCTGAAGTCGCGGCAGACCGTCGAGGGCCTCGGCGAGCTCAACGCGAAGCAGCGCGCGATCCTCGGCGCGGCCGCGGCGCTGGTGAAGCCGGGCGGGCGCCTCGTGTACGGGACGTGCAGCCTGCTCTCGGAGGAGAACGAGGACATCGTCAAGGAGTTCCTCGCCGCCCACGCCGACTTCCACATCGTGCCGGCGGGCGACGTGCTGAAGCGCCAGGGCATCGCGATTCCCGGGATCGGGGAGTACCTGCGCCTTTATCCGCACGTCCACGACACCGACGGATTCTTCGCCGCGGTGATGGAACGCGACAAGTAGCGCCGGGCCTGCGACTCCATGCCCCTGGGTCTCGACATCTCCCCTCTCGCGCGAGTCGTCGTGGCGCTCGCGGGCGGCACGACGCCCCGGGAATGGATCTACCAGATCGCGGTCGCCGTGGGTGCCCTCCTCGCGGCGTGGGCCTTCGCGCGCGTGACGTGCGCGCGCGTGAAGGTGAGTCCCAAGTGGAAGTTCGGCGAGGGCGACTTCGAGCGCGTCGTCTTCCCCGCGCTCGCGTGGATGTTCGCCTGGATCGGCATGAAGGTCCTGGCGCGCTTCGGGTCGACGGATTTCCTGGAGATCGTGCTGACGCTCATCGCCGCCCTGGCGGTGATCCGCGTCGCCGCGTATGTGGTGGGGCACGTGATACCCGACGGCGCCCTGCAGCGCGCGGTGATCCGCATCGTCACGTGGACGGCGTGGATCGTCGCGGTGCTGTACGTGGCGGGCCTGCTTCCCGAGGTCGTGGCGGCGCTCGACGCCCATGGGTTCAGCATCGGCAAGGGGAAGCCCGCGATCACGATCCTAGACCTGCTGAAGGGCGCGACGGCGCTCTTCCTTTCCATCACGCTCGCGCTCTACCTCTCCCGCGTGACCGAAAGCCGCGTGCTTTCCTCGGACTCGATGGAGATGACCACGCGCGTCGTGATCGCCAAGGCGGTGCGCATCGCGACGCTCTTCGTCGCGGTCTTCATCGCGCTGCCGATGGCGGGCATCGACGTCACCACGCTCTCGGTATTCACCGGCGCGCTCGGCGTGGGGCTGGGCTTCGGCCTGCAGAAGATCACCAGCAACTACGTGAGCGGCTTCATCGTGCTGCTCGACCGCAGCATTCGCATCGGCGACGTGGTGAGCGTCGACGGCCGCCGCGGCGAGGTGACGGCGATCGAGACGCGCTACACGGTCATCAAGGGCGGCGACGGCGTCGAGTCGATCATCCCCAACGAGAAGATGATCACCGAGATCGTCAACCACCACACCTACAGCGACTCCAGGGTATCCGTGGCGATGTCGGTGACCGTTTCGTACGACAGCGACGTGGACCGCGCCTGCGAGCTCCTCGTGGAAAGCACCCGGAAACAGGCGCGCGTGATCGCCGAGCCGCCCGCGATCGCGCGCGTGAGGCAGCTTTCCGATCGCGGCGTGGAGCTCGAATTGACGGTATGGATTTCCGATCCCGCCGCGGGCGAAGGCGACCTGCGAAGCGAGCTGCTGAAGGACGTGCTGAAGGCTTATCGGACGGCGGGAATCGAGATCCCCTTCCCACGCCGCGAAGTGCACCTGATCGCTACCGGTGAAACAAGGGAAACTCCTTCTGCGCCAAGAGCTTAGGGGGGCCTCCCAAAAGGAATCACCCCGCTGTGTGCGATGGGCTACAATCGCTGGCATTCACCCCCATATAAGAGCCTGCGGCCCGATATAACGGCTCACTCCAAAAGGCACACAATTCAATGTTCAGCGGATTCCTGAATCTTCCCTGGTGGGGCGACCTGGTGACCGGGGTGTACCCGCTCGACGACGCTGCCGAGGCGTTCGCGGCCGCGTCGAGCGGCCTGCACGTCAAGGTCGTCGTCACCACCGACCCCGCTGCCGCCGGCGGGGGTGCGCACCGGTGAAAGCG
>JADGRS010000351.1 GCA_017880705.1 Burkholderiales bacterium | reverse complement strand
GAAGCCGCGCTGCGGATGGCGCCAGCGCACCAGCGCCTCGACGGACGTCACGCGGTTCTCGGCGAGGCTCATCTTCGGCTGGTAGTGCAGCACGAGCTCGCCCGCCTCGACCGCGCGGCGCAGCTCGCCCGCCAGGGTGAGGAATTCCTGGCGGCGCACGTCGTGGCTCGGGTCGTAGATCGCGTATCGCGCCTTGGCGCGCTTGGCCTGGTACATCGCGACGTCGGCGGCCCTGATGAGGGCGCTCGCGTCCTCGCCATGCTCGGGGAAGCGCGCGATGCCGATGGAGGCCGCCATGTCCATGGTCTGCCCGTCGATCACGAAGGGCTCTTCGAGCACCGCGTGGATCTTTTCGGCCACGACCTTCGAGGCGTCGGCGCCGCCAGTCGCAAGCAGCACCGCGAACTCGTCGCCGCCCAGCCGCGCGATGATGTCGGAATCGCGGAGCGCGCTGCGCACGCGCATTCCCACCTCGCGCAGCGCCTGGTCGCCGGTCGGATGGCCGAGCGTGTCGTTGATCGTCTTGAAGCGATCCATGTCGAAAAGAAGCACCGCGAGCGCGGCCGTGCCGCGCTTGGCCAATCGCACCGACTGCCCGAGCTGCTCGTGGAACATCGCGCGGTTCGGCAGGCCCGTGAGGCCGTCCTCGTAGGCGAGCCGCAAGATCTCCTTCTCGCGGCTCACGATGCCGTCGAGCATGTGGTTGAAGCTCACCGCGAGCTGGCCGATCTCGTCCTTGTGCTCGACGTCGACGTGGCGCGTGTAGTCGCCCTCGCGCACCCGCTGCGCCGCATCCGCGAGGCGCTGCACCGGCCGCGTGATGCTGCGCGCGATGATCAGGCTTCCCGCCACCAGCAGCAGAAGGCCCGCGAACGTGAGCCAGAAGAACGAGGCGCTGATGCGCTTGAAGGGCGCGAGCCCGATCTGCATCGGCTTCTGCAGCACCGCGACGATGCGCTTGTCGGGACGTCCCCCTTCGAGGGGCGTCACGCGCGTCTCGTACTCCTCGCCCCCGATTTCGAATTCGTTCACGCCCGAGGTGATCGCCTCGTTGCCTCCGAGGGATTCCAGGAGTCCCTTGCGAAGATCCGGCGCGAGCGTCGAGGCATGAAGCTGCCACGGGCCGTCCACCATGCGGCTCGCGAACGAGACCTCGAGGTCCGTCAGCTGGTGCAGGTCCTTCGCCACGGCGTCGTCGACCTCGAAAGCGAGGCCCACCCACGCGATCGGATCGGGCGCGAGCACCGGGACCACGACGAGCTGGTAGAGCCGGTCTCCCCGGATCACGATGGACGAAGCTTTGCCTTCGACGAGGGCGAGGCGGATGAGGTCGGGATACGCGAACGTCGTGCCGATGCGCGCGTTGTCGAGGGTGTCCGCGCGCACCACGTTCTCGAGCGAGGCGAGCGTCATCACGCTTGCGCCCACGCGCGCGCCGTGGTTGCGCAGCACCGAGAGGATCGTGGGAATGTCGTTGGAAGCGATCGATTGCCGAAATGCGAAGTCCGAGGAGAGAATGCCGGCGCCCTGCTCGAGCCGCGCCTGGTTCTGCGCGAGGAGCTGCTGGAAGACGCGCTCGCCCTGCTCGAGCTCCTGGTCGATCGTCTGGCGCGCGATCTGCGAGTTCGCCTGGATCACGAGGAACGCGCCCAGGCCCTGGACGAGCACCAGCAGGCCCACGAAGAAAAGGACGATGCGCGCCCCCAGCGAATTCAACGGGACAACGCCTCTCTGGAATTCGGCGCGCTTGGCATCCATCAGTATCTGAGCCGGTCGAGCGGAGGTTTGAATTTGGGCTTGCGCGCTACCGCGTCGATGGTGACGCTGGCGGCTTCCGCGGCGTTCGCCTCGAGCGCCACCGTGAACGGGGCCGCCTGCGCGCGTTGCTGCGGATGCCACGCATGAATCCGGTAGCTGCCTGCGGGCATGTCGCCCAGGCGCGCCTCGCCGTCGGCGGCGGTCTTGGCGAAGTAAGGCGTCGGCACCACGAGCACGTATCCGATCATCCAGTCATGGACGTTGCAGCCGAGCGTGACGACGCCGGGCTTGTCGAAAAGGATTCCGCTCGGAGGCTTGCCCGAATAGAGCTTGATCTCGAAGGACTTGGCGGGCGAGAACGAGTACACATGGTGCATGATCGGATCGCGATTCGGGAAGGTCACGCTCGTGCCCGCCTGCAGCACGGTCACGTACGGCACGAACTCGCGGTCGACTTGCTCTATCGCGATCGTCCTGCCGCGCGCTTCGGGCACGCGCGCCGCGACGGGAACGGCGTAGACGCCCGCATCGGCCACGGGCTGGCCCGCCCCGTCGCGCACCTGGATGCGGACGGTGGAGGCCTGCGCGCCGAGGGCGCACGCAACGATCAGCGCAGCCGCGAGTCTGGACATCGTCATCTGGCTGGCGGAGACTCACGGGGCCGGAGCATAGGTGACATATTCTAGACGTGGAGCCGCCCGTGCGCGTGGTTCGCCGGAATTGTTTCGCAACACGGATCGCCGCCGCGACGCTCGCAGTCTTCGCCAGCGCGGCGCGGAGCGAGGATGCCGATAGCCCGTTCGGCATCGCCGAATCGCTGGCGCCGGGGCGCTTCACGCTCGAGCTTCGTCCGCGCTTCAACCGCATCGAGGAGAGCAATTATCCCGAACGCACGCAGGTCGGAACGGTGCGCGCCGTCGCAGGATGGCGCTCGGCCCCCTTTCATGATTGGCGGCTCACCCTGGAAGGGATTCACACCGATCACTTCGGCAGCGGCAGCTACAACGACAATGGCGCCCTCCTCGCGACAAGCCCGTTTCCCCTGCTGCCGGACCCTCGCTACACCGGCGTCAACCAGGCGCATGTCGAGTACTCGGGGGTCGAAGGCCTGCGCCTTCGCATGGGCCGGCAGATCGTGCGCATGGACAACCAGCGCTGGGTGAGCGACAACGATTTCCGGCAGATCCCGCAATTGTTCGACGGCGTCTCGGCCGCGTACACCGGCATCGCGGCGACCGAGCTTTCGGCGGCCCAGTACTGGCGGGTGCGCAGCACCTCGGGTGTCGTGAGCCCGCTCAAGCTTTCGATCCTGCGCGCTGCCTGGAATCCCCTTCCGGGGCACGCGCTATCGACCTACGGCTACTTCCACGACCAGCCGGCCAACGGCGCGTTCACAGGATTCGCCGACAACTCGTATCGTGCAATCGGCGTGAAGGCCGAAGGAAGCGCCGCGAGCTTCGCGAATGTCGAGATTCCCTACATCGCGGAGTACGCGCAGCAGCGGCGCTACGCCGACGGCGACTCGCGCATCGACGCGAATTACCGGAGGGCCGGCGCGGGCCTAGCCACCACCGATTGGACGCTGCGCTACGACTACGAGGTGAAAGGGAGTAACGCCGGCGTGTATGGGCTGCAGATGCCGCTCACGGATTTCTACGCCTTCAATGGATGGACGCTGCACTTCTACAATACCCCGCGCCAGGGATTGCGCGACCAATGGCTCACGGGCCGTGTGGTCGCGGCGAAGGCGACCCTGTACGCGGAGGCACATCGCTTCGGCTCGGATTTCGGCGACATCGGCTTCGGACGCGAGCTCGACCTGAGCATCGCCTATCCACTAATGGAAAACGGCGTGCTTCGTCTGCAGCATGCCCGCTACGACCCGGGAGCGGGCACGCCCGACCCGCGCATCCGCAAGACCTGGCTTACCTTCGCGCTCACATATTGATGGCTCTCTCGAACGCAGAACTGGAAGAGCTTCGCGGCGCGAAGCGCA
>JADGRS010000060.1 GCA_017880705.1 Burkholderiales bacterium | reverse complement strand
GGGAAGCTCTTCACGCTCCTCGGCCCGAGCGGCTGCGGGAAGACCACGACGCTGCGTTCCATTGCCGGCCTCGAGAGGCCGAGGCTGGGCGAGATCGCGGTGAACGAGCGCATCGTCTACTCGTCGGCGAAGGGCGTCTTCGTCGCGCCGAACCGCCGCGGCTTCGGCATGGTGTTCCAGTCCTATGCGATCTGGCCGCACATGACGGTGTTCGACAACGTGGCCTATCCGCTGAGCGTGCGGCACATCGCCAAGGCCGAGATCAGGGACAGGGTGACGAAGGCGCTGCAGCTCGTGGAGATGGAACGCTATGCCGACCGGCCGGCGCCGGCGCTGTCCGGCGGCCAGCAGCAGCGCCTCGCGCTCGCCCGCGCCCTGGTGATGGAGCCGCAGCTGCTCCTCCTCGACGAGCCGCTCTCCAACCTCGACGCGAAGCTTCGCCAGTCGCTGCGCTTCGAGCTGAAGCGCCTGCAGCGCGAGCTCAGGATCACCACCGTCTACGTTACCCACGACCAGAGCGAGGCGCTCGCGCTCTCCCACGAGATCGCGGTCATGAACGAGGGGCGCATCCAGCAGATCGGGAGCCCGCGCGACATCTACGAGCGGCCGGCGAGCGCGTTCGTCGCCGATTTCGTCGGCAGCACCAACTTCCTCGACGGCTCGGTGCTGGGCCCAGACGCGGGCGAGCATCGCTATCGCGTGCGCACCGAGATCGGGGACGTGAGCGTGCTCGCCACCGAGAGCTTTCGTCCCGACGACAAGGTGCTCGTCTCGGTGCGTCCCGAGGACGTCGAGCTTTCCGAGGCCAGGCCGCAGCGCGCCGGCAACGTGTGGCAGGGCATCGTGGACCAGAAGGTGTTCCTCGGGGAGGTGCTCGACTTCCAGGTGAAGCTCGGCGAGCGGATGCTGCTGTCGCGCCAGCATCCGTCCCTGCGCACGCCCATCGGGAACCCGATCTTCGTGCAGCTCGATCCGGAAAAGT
Source organism: Burkholderiales bacterium (assembly GCA_017880705.1). Taxonomy (GTDB): domain Bacteria; phylum Pseudomonadota; class Gammaproteobacteria; order Burkholderiales; family Usitatibacteraceae; genus Usitatibacter. The sequence goes on along the minus strand of JADGRS010000060.1, from coordinate 10,427 downwards.
GCGTCGCGTTGCGCGCCGCCTGAGCGGGGATAATTGGCAAACAGGAGAAGCAACCCATGGACACGCCCGTGAAGAAACAGGAAACCTCGCAGCCCGGCCAGGCGGTCGGCAACGAATCCCACTACCACAGCAAGAAGGACCGCATCTTCGTGCGCGGCATCCAGGGGGCGTACAGCCTCTCGGACGAGCTGAAGCGCCTGCGGGCGATGCCGCGGGTGCGCAAGGGCAAGGAGATCAAATTCAACGACGGCCCCCAGGCCTACAGCCGCCACTACGTCGAGCCCAAGGACGGGATCACCCAGACCTTTCATCTGCATATGGAAGAGTACGGCCCCGGCGGCAGGTCCCAGAAGCACGGCCACGTGAACGAGGCCGCGTTCTACATCCTCGACGGCGAGGGCTACGAGATCCACGACGGCATCCGCTACGACTGGAAGGCGGGCGACATCGCGATCGTGCACAACAACTGCGTGCACCAGCATTTCAACGCGAGCCCGACGAAGCCGGCGCGCGCGCTCGTCATCAAGACCAAGCCCATGTACATGTTCATGAACATGCTGTTCCAGAAGCAGGTGGAACCGCGCCCGTCGACCCCCGCTCCCGGCGCGGAAGGCTTCAGGGCGCGCGAGGGCGAAGACGACTTCAATCACGAATCCAGGTAGGGGACACGATCATGGCATGGGGCGAATCGAAGGCATGGAAGAAGGGCACGCAGAACCAGGCGCTGTACCAGGCGTTGCTCGACGACGCGGCGCAGATGCCCGCGCGCAACGCGAAGCGCAAGAAGATCGTGCGGCCCGAGGAGATGCCGTGGGAGCTGTCGCGCCACGGGCTGCTCAAGCACCTGCTGAACGAGGGAATGAACACGCGCATGGAGACGGTCGATGCGTACATGCTGATCATTCCGCCGGGGAGCAAGTCGGGCAAGCACCGCCAGCTCGCCGAGGAATGCCTCTATGTCGTCGAGGGCAGGGGCTATGACCTGCACCAGGACTACGACGTCGAGATCACCGACACGTACCACTGGGAGCCGCAGAAGGAAGTGAAGCGCTACGACTGGGAGGCGGGCGACGTGATCTACATCCCGCCCAATACCGCGAGCCAGCATTTCAACGCGGATCCCGAGCGCCCCGTGCGCCTCATCTCCGCCGTGAACCGCATCTACAAGGCGAGCGGCTTGAACGACCTCGAGCAGCTCGAGAACGCGCCGGAATATCGCCCGGGTGTGACGGTGACGCCCGAGATGGTCGAGGATTTCCTGCGCGGACGCGTCAAGCTGGAGGCGTAAATGGCACAAGAAGCACGAGTCTCGGAGGAAATGGCGAAGAAGTTCGCCACCGAGAAGGAGACGCCGTACACGCGCTGGGTGCAGTCCGAAGGCCTCGAGATCCAGAGCGCGATCTACCAGCCGAACCTGCACACGCTGGAGCTGAAGCCCTGGGCGCGGCGCGGCGGCAAGGGCGTGTTCCTCAACCATGACGCCTCGCGCACGTCGAACGACGCCTACGTCTGCGAGATCCCGCCGGGCGGCGAGCTGGCCGCGCAGCGGCAACTATTCGAAGAGATGGTGTACGTCCTCGACGGCCGCGGCTCGACCGCGGTGTGGAACGGCGCCGGCGCGAAGATCACCTTCGAGTGGAAGGCGGGCGCCATCTTCGCGATTCCGCTCAACACGATGCACCAGCATTTCAACGCGTCGGGCAAGGATGCCGCGCGCTTCGTGTCGGTCACGAACGCGCCGGCGATCATCAACGCCTTCGGCGACCTCGGCTTCGTCTTCGACACGAAGTACGACTTCCGCGACCGCTTCAGCGGCGAGCCCGACTACTTCGCCAACAAGGGCGAGCAGAAGGGGCTCCTGCTCGACACCAACTTCGTCGCCGACGCGGTGAACCTTCCGCTCATCGCGGCGAAGGAGCGCGGGGCGGGCGGCGGCCACATCCGCTTCAACATGGCCAAGGGCTCGATGAACAGCCACATCTCGCAGTTTCCCGTCGGCACCTACAAGAAGGCGCATGCGCACGGTCCCGGCGCCTACGTGATCGTGATGAGCGGCGAGGGCTTCAGCCTCATGTGGCCCGAGGGCGAGAAGCCGAAGCGCTACGAATGGCGCGAAGGCACGCTCATCACCCCGCCCAACATGTGGTTCCACCAGCACTTCAACACGGGCACCACGCCCGCGCGCTATCTCGCCTTCAAGCAGGAGGGCGTGGCCATTCGCAACGCCCAGGGCGTGCCCAAGGCGTGGATCAGCAAGCGCCTCGGCGGCGACCAGATCGACTATGCCGACGAGTCGGCCGAGGTGCGGCAGATGTTCGCCGAGGCGCTCGCCAAGCACGGCCTCAAATCGCGCATGGACGACGCCTACAAGGCCGAGCTCGCCGAGCTTCCGCCCAAGGTGCCGCGGGCTGCTTAGAGATCTAAGTTAAGCTGTGGCGTTTCGAGCCTCGGACACGCGAGGCGGCCCTTTCCGCATAGAGGAAAGCCCTGATCTGCAAAGGTTTTCCGCCACCGCTGGCGTGTCGCGCGAAAGCCACAAGCGCCTCTTTCGGGCCCGTTTTCGCTTGACGAAAACTGCCACGCGCCGATACTCTTGGCTCGTTCCTGTCCGCAGATATAAATTCCATATAAAGGAACACACTTGGAGGCCTCAAGAATGCACAACAAGAAACTCTTGGTCATGGCGCTCGGCGCCGCGCTGGCTTCCCAAGGCGCGATGGCGGCCGGTGGCCACGATGAGACCGGCAACGAGGGAGCGGATTCGGTCGTCATCCTCTACGGCAAGATTTATCCCGAGATCGTCCGTCCTTCCGGCAAGGACGCGACCCCGGCGGGCGCCGTCGTGTCCACACTTGCAACCGCGCCGACGGGCACGAGCGGCATCATCCGGCGCAACGAGATGGAGTCGAGCAACTCGAACTTCGGTGTGCGCGGCTCGGAAAAGCTGGGCGGCGGCCTGAGGGCGATCTTCCAGCTGGAGACGGCGTTCTCCGTGGACAGCAACAACTCGGCTTTCGCGCAACGCGACTCGTTCGTCGGCCTGACCAACAACGCCTACGGGACCATCAAGCTCGGCCGGATGGACACGCCGCTCAAGAAGTACGGCGACGATCTGGCCTTCCTCGGCATCTCGAGCGGCAACTTCGTGTCGACCAGCAACGTGCTTCGCAAGACGGGCTTCGGCACCAACTCCGCGTCGAGCTTCCACTTGCGCCGCGCGAACGTGGTGCAGTACGAGACTCCGACTCTCGCGGGCTTCGATGCCGCCACGCAGTACTCCACGGACGAGGCCGACACCTCGACGCGCCACCCGCACGTCTGGTCGACCGCCGTGAAGTACGAAGCCGGACCGGTGAAGATTTCGCTGGCGCACGAGATCCACTGGGACCTCTTCGGCGGCTCGCGCAACGTGCCGACGACGGCGATGTCGAACTTCAACGACCAGGCGGTGCGCTCCAAGGACAAGGCGACGCAGGCGATGCTCGAGTATCGTCTCGGCGTGCACACCTTCGAGGTCGACTTCATCCAGAAGAAGTACGACGAGAGCGCGACGATCACGGGGCGCTTCCTGAGCTACAAGAACAATGCGTACCAGGTCGCCTGGGACGCGCGCTGGAACGGCCAGTGGCGCACGGCGCTCGAATACATCAAGTCGATGAAGGGCAGTTGCTCGCGCGTGAACGCCGTGTGCACCACGGACGGCCTCGACGGCTCGCAACTGCAGTTCGGCGTCGCCTACTATTTCTCCAAGCGCACCTACGTGTACGCGATGGGGGCATTGCTGCGCAACGGATTCTCCGCGCAATACAACAACAGCGTCGAGCAGACTCCGGCGATCGGAGAGGATCTCGACCAGTACGCGGTCGGCATCAACCACAACTTCTGAGCTCCGATGACGCGGGCGCCCGAGCGGGCGCCGGGGAGCGGGACGTAGTCGGCGGGCGCCCAGGCGCCCGTCTTTTTTTGAGGCACCGAATGACCGACAGCAGACGCAGTTTCATCGTGTCCTCCTTCGCCGCCGGCGTCGCCGTGGCGCTGCTCGCGTGGCCCGCGCGGGCACAGGTGAAGCCCGGCGCCACCGTGGCCGACGTCGCGTCCTACGCGGGGCCCGACCGCGCGCAGAAGCTTATCGAGGGCGCGAGGAAGGAGGGCGAGCTCAGCATCTACACGTCCGCCCAGAGCGACGACATGGGCGTGCTCGTCGCCGCGTTCGAGAAGAAGTACGGAGTTAAGGTGAACGTGTGGCGCGCCTCGAGCGAGAAGGTGTTGCAGCGCGCGGTGACGGAGGCGCGCGGCAATCGCTTCACCATGGACGTCGCCGAGACCAACGGGCCCGAGCTCGAGGCGCTGCACCGCGAGAAGATCTTCGAGGCGGTGAAGTCGCCCTATCTCGCCGATCTCATCGCGCCGGCCATCATGCCCCATGGCGAGTGGGTCGGAACGCGCCTGAATGTGTTCGCCCAGGCCTACAACACGAGCCTGGTGAAGAAGGAGGAGCTTCCCAAGACCTGGGAAGATCTGGCGCAGCCCCGGTGGAAGGGCAAGCTCGGCATCGAGCAGGAGGATATCGACTGGCTCGCGGGCGAATACGCCGAGCTGGGAGAGGCGCGCGCCGGCAAGGTCTTCAAGGATATCGTCGCGAACAACGGGGTCTCGGTGCGCAAGGGGCACACGCTCCTCACGCAGCTCGTGGTCTCCGGCGAGATCCCGCTCAGCCTCACGGTCTACAATTACAAGGCAGAGCAGCTGAAGCGCAAGGGCGCTCCGATCGACTGGTTCACCATCGGTCCCGCGATCGTGCGCCCCAACGGAATCGGAGTCGCGAGGAAGGCGCCGCACCCGCACGCGGCCGTGCTCTTCTATGATTTCGAGATCAGCCCCGAGGGCCAGAAGATCCTCGCGGCGCGCGACTTCGTCCCCACCAGCAAGAAGGTCGACACGCTGCTGAACAAGATTCCCATGAGATTCGTGGACGCGCGCGTGACGCTCGATGAGTTCCAGAAGTGGGCGAAGCTGTACGCGGACACCTTCACGAATGGAGCGCGTTGATGGGCAAGGAATCCCACTACAGCAGCAAGAAGGACCGCGTCTTCGTTCGCGGCATCCAGGGCGCGTACAGCCTCTCCGACGAGCTGAAGCGCCTGCGCGCGATGCCGCGCGTCATCAAGGGCAAGGACCTCCTCTTCAACGACGGGCCCCAGTCTTTCAGCAAGCACTTCATCGAGCCCGTCGACGGCATGACGCAGACGCTGCACGTGCATCTCGAGGAGTACGCGCCCGGAGGCCGCACGCAGAAGCACGGGCACGTGAACGAGGCCGCGTTCTACATCCTCGACGGCAAGGGCTACGAGGTCCACGACGGCATTCGCTACGACTGGTCCGCCGGGGACGTCGCGATCGTGCACATGAACTGCGTGCACCAGCACTTCAACGCCGACCCGGTGAAGCCCGCGCGCGCGCTCGTGCTCAAGCCGAAGCCCATGATCATGTTCATGAACCTGCTGTTCCAGAAGTCGGTGATCCCGCGCCCCACGGAGCCCACGCCCGAGGGCCGCGGATTCGTGCCGCGCCATTTCGAGGAAGACCTCAATCACCCGGAGTGAGCCGATGAAGGTGGGTGCAACGCTGCTGCTGTGCGCCGCGATGCTCGCGGGCGCGCGGGCGGCCGCGGCGCAGGACCTCGCGAGTTACGCCGGCGCCGACCGCATGGACCGGATCGTCGCCGCCGCGAAGAAGGAGGGCGGCCTCACGCTCTACACGACGATCGCGGAGAAGGACCTCCCGGCGATCGTCAAGCCCTTCGAGGAGAAGTACGCCGTCAAGGTGACCGTCTGGCGCGCCGGAACCGACAAGGTGCTGCAGCGCGCCATCAGCGAGGCGAGGGCGAAGCGCTACACGATGGATGTGGTGCATTTCGGCGCGCCCGAGATGGAGGCGCTGGCGCGCGAGAAGATCCTGCTGCCGGTGAGCTCGCCGGCGCACAAGGACTTGCAGGCCGGATCGGTTCCTGCCCACCGGGAATGGGCGGCGACGATACTATCGGTGTGGGTGCAGGCGTACAACACCGACGTGATCAGGAAACAGGACCTGCCGAAGACCTACAAGGATCTCCTCGACCCGAAGTGGAAGGGCAAGCTCGGCATCGAGTCGAAGAACGACGACTGGTTCGCGACGGTGGTCCACCTGATGGGCGGCGAGCCGCAGGGCATCAAGTACTTCCAGGATCTCGTCGCCACCAATGGCCTGTCGCCGCGCCACGGGCACACGCTGCTCACCAATATGGTGGTCTCGGGCGAGGTCCCGCTGGCGCTCACGGTCTACAACTACATGCCCGAGCAGGCGAAGAAGAAGGGCGCGCCCATCGACTGGTTCGCGATCGAGCCCGCGGTCGCGCGAGCCAATGCGGTCGGCGTGGCAAGGAACGCGCCCCATCCCGGCGCCGCGCTCCTCTTCTACGAGTACCTGCTCGGCCCCGACGGGCAGGGCGCGATGGCGGGCCTCGACTACGTGCCCACCAATGTGAAGGTGGCCTCTCCGCTGAAGGGCGTGAAGATCATCGCCACGGATCCCGTGCGTTCCCTCGACGAGAGCGGCAAGTGGAGCAAGCTCTTCGAGGATATTGTCCTCACGAAGGCGGGAAGGTAGGCCATGAGCGCGAGCGTCGCCCTTCGAGATAAGTCCCGCGAGGCCGAAGCTTCCCGCGGCTCCTTCCGCGAGGTGTGGCTCATCACGCTCGGGCATTCGCTCACGCACTGGTACCCGGCGACGTTCTACCTGATCCTTCCGATCATCGGCAAGGAGCTCGGCCTCTCCTACAGCCAGATCGGCCTCATCATGACGTGCCAGTACCTCGCGGGCGCGATCGCGAACGTGCCGGGCGGCATCCTCGTCGACACCGTGGGGCGCAAGGGCATGCTGATGGCGCTCTCGCTCTTCTGGGTCGGGTTCCCGTACCTGCTGATGGGATTCAGCCACGGATACCTGATGCTCCTCAGCTGCGTCGCGTTGGTGGGCTTCGGCAACAGCCTGTGGCATCCGACGGCGATTCCGACGCTGGCGCGCCGCTTCCCCGAGAGGAAGGGCCTGGTGCTCTCGATCCACGGCATGGGGGGCAACGTCGGCGACGCGCTCGCGCCGCTCGCGGTCGGCTCGCTCCTCGCGGTGCTGTCGTGGCGCGAAGTCGTGATGCTGAACGTGATTCCGGGCCTCGTGATGTCGCTTCTTCTCCTCGTGATGCTCGGCACGCTGCGCGTCGGCGCGAAGAAAGCCCGGCCCGACGACGAGGGCCGCATCCAATCCCTGCGCGACTACTTCGGCGGCGTGGCCGAGCTTTTCCGGAACCGCTCGCTGGTGCTGCTCACGGCAAGCTCGGCGTTCCGCTCGATGACGCAGAATGCGCTCCTCACGTTCCTGCCGGTGTACCTCGCCTACGAGATGGGCTATTCGCCGCTATGGGTCGGCGCCGGAATGTTCGCGCTGCAGGCCGCGGGCTTCGCCGCGACGCCGATCGCGGGCCACCTCTCCGATCGGATGGGGCGTCGCAGCATCATGATGACGAGCATGTTCATGACGGGCGTGGTCCTCTTCTTCATGGCCTTCGCCGGCAAGTCGCAGGCCTTCATCGCGTTCATCGCGGTGCTGGGCTTCTTCCTCTACGCGATCCGCCCGGTGCTCCAGGCATGGCTCCTCGAGTCGACGCCGAAGAACATGGGCGGGACGAGCATCGGCATCCTCTTCGGCGCGCAATCGCTCGGCGCGTCGGTGGCGCCGCTCGTCGGCGGGATGATCGCGGACCGCTACGGCCTCATCGCGACTTTCTGGTTCCTCGCCGGGACCATCGTGGTGGCGAATCTCTTCATCCTCGCGATGCCGGACGAAAGCGCGGCGAAGAGCGCGTGATCCTCGCGCGCCGGCTCCCAGGCGTCTCTTGAGCGACGCGGACCTGCTCCTGGGCGACGCGCTCGCCATTGCCTCTGCGATGAGCTTCGCGGCATCCAACGTGACCATCGCGCGCGGCGCGCGGCCCGACGCGGAAGACAATGGCGCGTTCGTCTCGCTGCTGCTCACCACGCTCATCGCGGGCGGCGCATGGATCGCGATGGGAGTGGCCCGGGGCTTCGAGACGGTGACGCCGCGAGCGCTTCTCTGGTTCGCGGGCGCGGGCGTCCTCACCGCGTTCGTGGGCCGCGTCTTCTTCTACGAATCCGTGCATCGGCTGGGCGCGATGCGCTCGGCGACGCTGAAGCGACTCAATCCCTTCTTCGCGGTGCTGCTCGGCGTCGCGGTCCTCGGGGAGCGGATGACGGGCGGCATGACCGTGGGAATGCTCCTCCTTCTCGCGAGCTTCGGCGTGCTCATGATCGCGAGCCCCGCGGTGAGCGCGAGGATCGAGCCGCGCGGCTCGCGCCTCGTTCGCTTCGGCTACGCGTACGGAATCGTCTCCGCCCTCGGCTACTCTTCGGGCTACCTGCTGCGCAAGATGGGTCTCGCGGAAGCACACGACGCGCTCCTGGGCGCGACGCTGGGATGCCTCGTCGGCGCGCTCCTCTTCCTCGTGACAGCGTCCTTCAGGGCCGACTACGCCCGCGCGGTGCGGGCGACCTTCGCGCGGCCGAACCCCTGGCTGATCGGCGCCGGCGTGATGAGCTCCCTCGGCCAGATGCTCTATTTCGCCGCGTTGAACCGCAGCCCGATGTCGCGCGTCGCGCTCATCTCGTCGATGGAAGTGTTCGTGACGCTCCTTCTCGGCCACGCGTTCCTGCGCAAGAGCGAGACGCTCACGCCGGCGCTCGTCGCCGCCGCGATCCTGGGCGTTGCCGGCACCGCATTCATCGTCGGATTCTGACGCTAGGCCGCCAGGAAATCGCGGACCAGCGCCGCGAACTCGGCGGCCTTTTCGGCCGCCGAGAGATGGGCGGCGCCGGGGATGATCGCGAGCCGGGCATCGGGGACGCGCTTGGCGATCTCCTCCGACATCGCCGGGGGCGTGCCCGCATCCTTCTCGCCGGCGATGACGAGCGTCGGCGCGGCGATTCGCGGCAATTGGGCCGTGTAGTCGAGGTCGCGGATCGCGTCGCAGCAGCCGATGTAGCCCTTCGGATTCGTCTCGAGGAAGCGGCCGCGAACGCGCTCGACGACATCAGGGCGGCGCGCCCTGAATTCGTCGGAGAAATAGCGCGTCATCGCGAGATCGGTGATCGCCGCCATGCCTCCATCCTCGACTGCCTTGGCGCGCGCCTCCCACATCTTGCGCCCGTCGGCGCCGTAGGAGCTCGTCGTATTCGCGAGCACGAGCTTGGCGAGGCGCTCGCCGCGCTCGATGGCGAACGCCTGGCCGATCATCCCACCCATCGACAATCCCACCCAATGCGCCCTGGCGACGCCGCATCGATCGAGCACGGCGGCGACGTCTCCGGCGAGCTCGGCAAGCGAGTAGGGGCGTTCTGGAACCGGGCTCGCGCCATGGCCGCGCACGTCGACGCGCACCACGCGCATGCCGTTCGCGATGAGGTCCGCGGCGAGCTCGTCCCACATGTGCAGGTCGCAGCCTATGGCGTGCACCAGGACGACCGCGGGGCCCGCGCCCGCGTCGATGAAATGAAGCGGCGCGACGCTCACTTCCCGCGCTTCTTCCCGTTCTTCACCTTCGAGACCTCCCCGATCACCGCGCGCGCTTCCTTGAACGCGGTATTGGCCGCCGGCACGCCGCAATAGACTGCCGATTGGAGGAGCACTTCCTTGATGTCGTCCCGGGAGAGGTCTCCCGATTGCAGCGCCGCGCGCACATGCAGCTGGAACTCTTCCCAGCGGCCGAGCGCCACCATCGTCGCGATCACCAGCATGCGTCGCGTCGCGTGCGGCAGGCCCTTGCGGTTCCAGATCTCGTCCCACGCGTAACGGGTGATGAGTTCCTGGAACTCGGCGTTGAAGGCGTCCTTGTTGCGCTCGGCCCGGTCGACCCATTCGTCTCCCAGCACCTTGCGGCGCGTCTTCATTCCCTTCAGGTATGCATCTCGGCTCATCGCGACGCGCCTCCTCGGTGTCAGGAAAGATAGGGGGCGAGCGCGGCGAGGAGCTCGTCGACGGCGGGTTGCACCGCCTCGGCCTTGGCGCCGCCGGCCTCGCCGTATTCCGAGAGGTTCGCCTTCATGGGCGCGGGGTTCACCACGAGCGAGGTTGCGATGGTGCCGAGGAAGTCGAGGCTCGTTCCGAGCGCCGCGGCGATCTCGGGCACCAGCGCGAGCTCGGCCTGCCATCCGCCCAGGGCGCGCTCATGCTCGGCGATTCCCGCGGCGTGCAGCGTCGCGAGGAGTCCGGGCATCCGCGTCGCGGCGGCGAGCGCGTGCACGCAGGCGACGGGATTGCGCTTGTGGGGCATCGAGCTCGAGGCGCCCACGCCGGGCTGTGGAAGCGCCTCGAGCATTTCG
>JADGRS010000350.1 GCA_017880705.1 Burkholderiales bacterium | reverse complement strand
GACAAGGAAGGCCGAATCCCGCTCGGAACGCTCCGCGCGGACATCAGCTACGCCCAGGTCCACGCCCTCACCACATACGGTCGAATCGGCGTGAAGGTCTGGATCTACCGCGGCGAAATCGCGGCCGAGAAGCCTCGTCGCGAGGCCATCGCGGTCACGACCTCAGTCCCGGCGGGGGCGTAACCATGTTGATGCCCCGACGCGTCAAGCACCGCAAGGTCCAGCGAGGCCGGATGTCCGGCATCGCAAAGGGCGGCACTACCGTGGCTTTCGGTGAGTTCGGCCTTGCCACGATGGAGCCGGCCTGGATCACCAGCCGTCAGATCGAGGCAGCCCGACGCGCCATGACCCGCTCGGTCAAGCGCGGCGGCAAGATCTGGATCCGAATCTTCCCGGACAAGCCGGCCACCAAGAAGCCGGCTGAAACCCGAATGGGCTCAGGCAAGGGTGCACCGGACCACTGGGTGGCCGTCGTCAAGCCCGGCCGAATCCTGTTCGAGATGGCCGGCGTGGATCAGGTCGAGGCGGTCGAGGCCATGCGCCTCGCCAGCCACAAGCTTCCGGTCGCCACCCGAGTCATCCTCAAGGAAGGCCTCGCAGATGGACATTGAGAAGGTTCGAGGCTTCTCTGACGGAGAGCTCGAAGAGCAGCTGCGCCAGGCAAAGCAGGACCTCTGGCAGGCACGCTTCGCGCTCACGACCCGGCAGTTGAAGGACTACAGCACCATCCCCCTAACCAGACGAACAATCGCGCGGATCCTCACCGTGCAGCGCGAGCGCCGCGACGAGCGCTCTCGACAGACGGCGTAGGAGATCACGCGATGGCAGGAGCAGCAGTGCAGGGCAAGCGGAAGACCATGGTCGGCCGCGTCGTCAGCGACAAGATGGACAAGACGATCGTCGTCTCCGTCGAACGCAAGACGCGGCATCCCCTGTACAAGCGGGTCATCCGCTTGACATCGAAGTTCAAGGCGCACGACGAAGCCAACGAGGCCCACATCGGCGACACGGTCCTGATCGAAGAGTCGCGGCCGCTTTCCGCTACCAAGCGGTGGCGCCTCGTGAGCTTCGTCGCTCGAGCCGGTGAAGGCGCTACGCCCGAGCCGTTGGTCGAGGACGAGGCGACCGACGAGGCGATCCACGGCGCGGCGCACCCCGGCAGGCACACGGCCGACCACGAGGCCGCCCCTGACCACGAGGCCGCCCAATGATCCAGCAATACACCCGGTTGCGTGTCGCCGATAACACGGGCGCGCGCACCATCCAGTGCATCCGGATCATGGGCCGCTCGCGGAAGACCACCGCCGCCGTAGGCGACGTGATCATCGCCAGCGTCAAGCAGGCAATCCCGAACGCGGCCGTCAAGAAGGGCGACGTCGTGCGCGCGGTCATCGTTCGAACGGCCAAGGAATATGGCCGCCCGGACGGCAGCTACATCCGCTTCGACGAGAATGCGGCCGTCCTGATCAACATCCAGGGCAATCCGCGCGGCACGCGCATCTTCGGCCCCGTCGCGCGCGAACTGCGCGACCGGAACTACATGAAGATCGTCTCGCTCGCGCCGGAGGTGCTGTGATGCCGGTCGCGAAGAACGCACCCGCGAACAAGGTCCCTGAGATCCGCACCGGCGACACGGTCACCGTCCTGCACGGCAAAGACGCCGGCAAGCGCGGCAAAGTGGAGCGGGTTCTGCGAAATCCGTCCGGCGAGCGCTCGACGAAGGCAGGCTGGAAGAGGACCGCGACCCGTCCGGTATCGGTCGTCATCTCCGGCATCAACATCGCCAAGCGCCACACCAAGCCGCGCCAGAAGATGCAGAACGACCGCGCGCCGCAGATGCAGCAGGGCGGCATCGTCGAGAAGCCGATGCCGGTCGACGCCAGCAACGTGATGATCGTCTGCCCGCGCTGCGAACGGGTCACGCGCGTCAAGCACCAGACCCTGAGCACCGGCAAGAGCGTTCGAGTGTGCTCGCACTGCAACGAACAGCTGGAGGTGACCGCATGAGCGGGAGCCTTCGCCAGCGCTATACGGACGAAGCCGTCCCGGCGCTGCAGAAGCAGTTCAGCTACTCGAACAACATGCAGATCCCGCGCCTATCCAAGATCGTGGTCAACATCGGTCTTGGTGAGGCGCTCACAAATCCGAAGGCCGTGGATGCGGCCGTCGGAGACCTCGCCGCGATCACCGGCCAGCATCCGGTGACCACCAAGGCGAAGCGTTCGATCGCGCAGTTCCGGCTGCGGACCGGCAACACGATCGGCGCGCGGGTGACCCTGCGCGGCGATCGGATGTGGGACTTCCTGGAAAGGCTGACCCGCCTCGCGCTGCCACGCATCCGCGACTTCCACGGCGTGCCGGCCAAGTCCTTCGACGGGCGCGGCAACTACTCACTGGGGCTTCGGGAGCAGCTTGCGTTCCCGGAGATCGACTACGACAAGGTGGACCGTCTCCGCGGGCTGGAGATCAGCATCGTGACGACGGCGAAGACCGACGAGGAATCGAAGCGTTTGCTCGAACTCCTCGGCATGCCCTTCGCCGTCTAGGCGCGGGGAGGGAGAAACTATGGCCAAGAAGTCGATGATCGCCAAGGCCAAGCGACCGCATCGGTTCAAGGTTCAGGCCTATCACCGATGCTTCGTTTGCGGTCGCCCGCGCGGGTATATGCGGCGCTTTGCACTTTGCCGCATCTGCTTCCGCGAACGGGCGCTTCTAGGCGAACTGCCCGGCGTCACCAAGTCGAGCTGGTAGGGAATCAATGAACGTCTCCGATCCGATTGCGGACATGCTCACCCGCATCCGCAATGCATCGCGGGCGCGGCATAGCGACGTCGTCGTTCCTGCCTCGCGGACCAAGCGGGAAATCGCCCGGATCCTCATGGAGGAGGGCTTCATCGCCGGTGTCGGCGAAGAGCACGAAGGCGCCCGCCAGATGCTGCGCGTCACGCTGAAGTACGTCGACGGGAAGGCTCCCGTCGTCTCCGGGCTGAAGCGAATCAGCAAGCCCGGGCTGCGCGTGTACGCCCGCAAGACCGAGATCCCCAGAGTGCTGGGGGGCCTCGGCATAGTCATTGTCAGCACAAGTCAGGGCATCATGACCGGCTCTCAGGCCCACAAGGCCCAGCTCGGTGGTGAAGTCCTGGCGTACGTCTGGTAGGCCGGCGATGTCGCGTATCGGTCGCCTGCCCATTCCGGTCCCCGCCACAGTCGACGTGTCGATTGTCGGCCGGCAGATAACGGTCAACGGCCCCAAGGGCACGCTTACTCGCGCGCTCCACCCGGACATGAAAGTGACCCAGGTGGACTCAACGCTCGTGGTCGAGCGCCCCACCGAAGCCAAGTATCACAAGCAGCTCCACGGCCTGACCAGAACGCTTGTCGCCAACATGGTGATCGGCGTGACGGACGGCTACCGCAAGCAGCTCGAAATCACCGGCGTCGGCTATCGCGCCACGAAGATCGCCGACAAGCTGCAGCTGAACCTCGGCTACAGCCATCCGATCGAGATCGCGGCGCCGTCCGGCATCGTCTTCGAAGTCGAAAGCCCGGTCCGCCTCTCGGTGGTCGGCATCGACAAGGAGCTGGTCGGCCAGATGGCGGCCAAGATCCGAGCCACTCGCAAGCCGGAGCCCTACAAGGGCAAGGGCGTGCACTACCTAGGCGAACAGATCCGCCGCAAGGCCGGCAAGGCCGGCAAGATCGGCGGTAAGAAGTGAGCCACGCCATGACGAAGGGATCAGCACGATGACGCAGGTCGCCAGCCGCG
>JADGRS010000059.1 GCA_017880705.1 Burkholderiales bacterium | reverse complement strand
CCCGCTTCCCACAGTGGCTCTTCGCGGGCGGCGGTTGCGGGGGAGGAGAGCATGGCGAAGACGACAGACACGAGCGCGATCGCTGCCCGGTCACTCACGGGAAAGACGCATTTCGGAATCGTCTCGGATGGCGATCCTTCTCGAGGAGCACGACGCGGTGCCCGCGCTCGGCGAGGAGCGTCGCGGCCGTGGATCCGGCCGGACCGCCCCCGATCACCACGACATCGCATTCGTTCATGGCATCGGCGTGCGTTTGTCGCTGTTGCACTCGCGTTCTCTCGTTGGCGGCGACCGAAGCATTGTAATGTAGAATCCGCGCAACCGAACGGTATCGAACGCGTGCAAGAAAGCTCCTCTCCGCGCCCCGCGCATTCTCCCATCAAGGAGCTTCCCCGCTATTTCGCGGACGAGCGCGGCCGGCGCATTTTCCTCGACGGACTTTTCGGCGAGACCGCCGCCGACTACGACTTCGTCGAGAAGCTGCTCGGCTTCGGCAGCGGGCCGTGGTATCGACGCGAGGCATTGCGCCGGGCCGGGCTGAAGCCTGGAATGCGCGTGCTGGACGTCGCCACCGGCACCGGGCTCGTCGCGCGCGAAGCGATCGCGCTCGGCGGGCGCGTCCTCGGGCTCGATCCGAGCGCCGGCATGCTCTCGGAAGCGCAACGCCTGTCGTTCCCCCTCGTTCGCGCGCTCGGCGAGAAGCTTCCCTTCGCCGACGCGAGCTTCGATTTCGTGAGCATGGGATTCGCGCTGCGCCACGTGGCCGACCTCGATGCGCTCTTCGAGGAGATCCGGCGCGTGCTCGTGCCGGGCGGCACGGCCTGCGTCCTCGAGATCACGCACCCGCGAAGCGCCCTGGCGGCGGTGCCGCTGCGGATCTTCATGTCGCGGATCGTGCCGGTGGTTGCGCGCCTCGCGGGTCGCGGCGACGCCGGCCGCCGCCTCATGCGCTTCTACTGGGACACCATCGAGGCCTGCGTGGCGCCCGTCGCGGTGCTGGATTCGCTCGAGCGAGCCGGCCTGGGCGCAAGACGTGCGGTGATTCTCGGCATATTCTCCGAGTACGTCGCCACCCGATAACGACAACGAAGGGGAACACGCCATGAAAGCGATCGGTTTCGCCGCGGCGCTCGCGGCCGTGGGCATCGGGCTCGCCGCCCATGGGCAGGAGCTCCTCGAGGGCTACACCTGCTGCAACCTCCACTACGACAAGGACTGGATCAGTGACGCGAACTGGCGCCGGCTTCCGTCGATCCCCGCGGGATCGAAGATCAGGATCACGTCGTACGGGTGGAACAATCGCGCCAACGCACAGATCGACGGACGCGAGATGCACATCGGCCACGACTACGGGCGCAACGAGGAGAAGCTCGAGCAATACGTCGCCAAGCTGGTGGTGAAGAAGGATCCGCGCGCCGCGATCGCGCGCTATCCCGCGAAGATTCGCGACGCGATCAAGGACGGCACGGTGATTCCCGGCATGACGCGCGAGCAGGTGATCATCTCGGTCGGCTATCCGCCCACGCACCGCACGCCGCGCCTCGACGCGCCGGTGTGGAACCTGTGGGCCTCGCGGGCGGGGCGCTACGAGGTGCACTTCAGCGACAAGGGAGTGGTCGACAAGATCGTCGGCACGCCGTAGCGCCGCGTAGGCGATCAGCCGCGCCAGGATGGATCGGCGCGGTCGAGCTTCCTCAGTATTCCCGGCCACGCGATCATGCCGCCCGACTGGCGCAGCACCGTCGCCGCCGCCTGCCTGATGCCATCCACGATCGGCTGCGGAACCGGGATCAGCTCGCCGCCGCCCGCCTGCGCGAGCACCTGCACCTCGCACGCCTTCTGCAGGATGTACATGTAGAGGAAAGCGTCGGCTACCGTCTGCGCGCACGTGAGCAGGCCGTGGTTGCGAAGGATCATGAACTGCCTGTCGCCCAGGTCGGCGACGAGCCGCGCCTTCTCCCCGGCATTCAGCGCCACGCCCTCGTAGGCGTGATACGCGAGGCTCGATAGCGGGAAGAGCGACTGCTGCGACAGCGCCAGCAGCCCCGCCTTCTGGCACGACACGGCCACGCCCTCCATCGTGTGCAGGTGGATCACGCACTGCGCGTCCTCGCGCGCCTCGTGCACCGCGCCGTGGATCGTGAATCCCGCGGGATTGGTCTCGAAGGGCGAGTCCATCACCTTGTTGCCGGCGAGGTCGACCTTCACCAGGCTCGAGGCCGTGATCTCCTCGAACATCATCCCGTACGGATTGATGAGGAAATGATGATCGGCGCCCGGCACCCGCGCGGAGATGTGGGTGAACACGAGGTCGTCCCAGCCGAACATCGCGACCGCGCGATACGCCGCCGCGAGATCGGTGCGCACCGCCCATTCCTCGGCGGATACTTGGCCCTTCGTCGAGCGGATCAGAGCGGGGTCGGCATGCATGGCTGGAAAACTGGTGTCAGAGACCAATTTCGCCAATGCTACAACTATCTGCGAAAATTGGTCTCTGACACCAGTTTTCGCGAAATTCGTACCTGACACCAATTATGCAAATCGACCGCATCGACCACATCGTCATCACCGCGTTCGACCTCGAGCGCACCGTCGACTTCTACGCGCGCGTGATGGGGATGGAGCCGATCACGTTCGCCGGCGGGCGGCGCGGCCTCGCGTTCGGGCGCCAGAAGATCAACCTGCACCAGGCGGGGCGCGAATTCGAGCCCAAGGCGCTGAAGCCGACGCCGGGATCGTTGGACCTGTGCTTCATCACCGAGACGCCCCTGGAGGAGGTGATCGCGCAACTGAAGGCCCAGGGCGTGGCGATCGCGGAAGGTCCCGTGCCCAAGACGGGCGCGCTCGGGCCCATGACCTCGGTTTACTTCAGGGATCCCGACGGCAACCTCATCGAAGTGTCCAACTATTCCCGATGAAGAACCAGGACCCTCCCGCCATCGCGACCGGCCTCGCGGACCTGCGCAAGGAATACGCCCTGGAGACGCTCGACGAGGCCGACGTCGATCGCGATCCCCTGAAGCAGTTCGGCGTGTGGATGGCGGAAGCGATCAACGCGCAGATCCCCGAGCCCACGGCGATGACGCTCGCGACGGCGAACGCGGCTGCGCACCCCTCGGCGCGCATCGTCCTTCTCAAGGGACTCGATCCGGGCGGCTTCGTCTTCTTCACCAACTACGAGAGCCGCAAGGGACGCGAGCTCGCCGCCAATCCCTTCGCCGCGCTCACGTTCTTCTGGAAGGAGCTCGAGCGGCAGGTGCGCATCGAGGGAAAGATCGAGAGGGTGAGCGCCGACGAATCGAACGCCTACTACCTCACGCGCCCCCTGGGCTCGCGCATCGGCGCGTGGGCCTCGCCGCAGAGCCGCATGATCGAGAGTCGCGCCTGGCTCGAAAGCCGCTGGAAGGAGCTCGGGGCGCGCCATGGCGAGGATCCCGAGCGTCCGCCGCATTGGGGCGGCTACCGCCTCGTTCCCGAGCAAGTCGAGTTCTGGCAGGGACGCCTGAGCCGCCTGCACGATCGCATCGCGTACCGCCGCTTGGGCAACTCGTGGGAGATCACGAGGCTCGCCCCGTGAGCGCCGTGCGCCACGCGCCGCCCGCCTCCGCGGCGAAACCGCTCAAGCCCACGGAGCTCCTCGCGTCGCTTCGCAACGCGCTCGAACCGTGGGAGCCGGGAACGCCCTTCTGGATCTTCGCCTACGGCTCGCTCATGTGGAACCCGAAGTTCGCGTATGACGCGCGGCACGTCGCGACCATCCGCGGCTACCACCGCTCCTTCCGCCTGTGGTCGCGCATCAATCGCGGCACGCCCGACAATCCCGGCCTCGTCCTCACGCTCGAGTGCGGCGGGAGCTGCCGCGGCCTCGTCTATCGCATCACCCCGGACCTCGTGCAGGAGCAGATGCAGCTCATCTGGAAGCGCGAGATGATGTTCGGCTCGTACCGCCCGAGGTGGCTGAACTGCGTCGCGGGCGGCGAGACCATTCGCGCCCTGTGCTTCACCGTGAACCGCGATTGCTCCGGGTACACGGGCGAGATTCCCATCGAGGTCATGGTCGAATCGCTCGCGAGCGCGACGGGGCGCTACGGGCCCGCGCACGACTATCTCTTCAAGACGACCGAGACGCTGCACGAGCACGGCATCCGCGATGCGCGCGTCGAGCACCTTGCCCAGCTCGTGAAGGCGCGCATCAAGGCGGCTTGAATCATCGGGGAACCTCGACCTTCCACGCGTCCGCGTAGCGCTTCAGGACCGCGGCGTCGTCTTCCTCGGAGAAGCCGCGATCGCACGTGTCGCGAAAGATCGCCAGCGCCTGTTCCGCCATGGGCGCGGACAGGCCGAAGGAGCGGGCGATCTCGACGAAGAGGCCGACGTCCTTCAGCAGCACGCGCGCCGCGGCGGTGGGCGCGTAGTCGCGGGCGAGAGCGCGCGGCATGCGGTCGGCGAACATCCAGCTCGCGCCCGAGCTCGCGTTCACCACCGTCATCGCGCGCTCCAGGTCGATGCCGAGCTTCGACGCCATCGCCATCGCCTCGCACGCGGCGGCGATGTTGGATGCGGCCATCATGTTGTTGACCACCTTCATGCGCGAGCCGTCGCCGGGCTTCGAGCCCATGGGGAAGCACTTGGCGGCCATCGCGTCGATCGCCGGCCGGCAGAGCGCGAACGCCGCCTCGCTTCCGGAAGCCATCATGCTGAGCGTCCCGGCGTGCGCCCGCGCCGGGCCGCCGGAGATCGGCGCGTCCAGCATCTCGACTTCGCGTGCATGCAGCGCCGCCGCGAAGTTCTCCGCGTCGCGCGGCGCGATGGTGCTGCACATCATGAAGGCGGGCGCGCGGCCGCCATGCTCCTCGACCACGGCGCGGGTCTGTGCCGCATCGACCACCAGCGAGACGAGGACGTCGACGTCGCCCGAGAGATGCCGCGCCCCGGCTGCGATCGCCTCCTCCTCTCGCGCGGCGACGATGTCGCGCACTTGCACCGCGAAGCCCCTGGCGAGCAGCGCCTTGGCCACGCCCATGCCCATCGCGCCGACGCCGACCACGCCGACGCGCGGGATGTTAACCGGGTGCGCGAAGCCTGGCCTTCGCCGAAGCCGCGGCGGCGCATCAACGCGTCGATCCGCGCGTCGCGGCCGCGAAACGCGCGATAGCCCTCGGCGGGATCGACGGTGTTGCCGGCGGAGAAGACGTGCTCGCGAAGCTTTCTCGCGACCGACTTGTCGTAGGCACCGCCCGCCTCGGTGAACGCCTCGAAGGCGTCGGCGGAAAGCGTGTCGGCCCACAGGTAGCTGTAGTAGCCGGCGGCGTACGAGTCGCCGTTGAAGAGGTGGCCGAAATGCGGCAGGCGGTGGCGCATGACCATCTGCTGTGGCATCCCGAGCGCCTCGAGCGTCGTGCGCTCGAACGAGGCGACGTCCTGGGCGCTCGCCGGATCGAGGTGCATGCGCATGTCGACCAGCGCGCTCGCCAGGTACTCCACGTTCTCGAAGCCCTTGTTGAACTTGGATGCGCGCTCGATCCTGCGCACGAGCTCCGCCGGAATGGGCTCGCCCGTCTTGCAGTGGCGCGCGTACTTCCCGAGCACCTCCGGCGTGGCCAGCCAGTGCTCCATCAGCTGCGACGGGAACTCCACGTAGTCCCGGTCGACGTTCGTTCCGGCGAGCGACGGATAGTTGACGTTCGACGAAAGGCCGTGCAGGCCGTGGCCGAACTCGTGGAAGAGGGTCACCGCATCGTGCCAGCTCACCAGCACCGGCTCGCCGGGCTTGCCCTTCACGAAGTTCGAGTTGTTCGAGACGATGGTGGTGACCTCGCCGTCGAAGCGCTCCTGGCTGCGATACTCGTTCATCCACGCGCCCGAGCGCTTGTCGCGGCGCGCGTATGGATCGAAGTAGAAATACGCGACATGCTTGCCGGCATCGTCCCGGACCTCCCACACGCGCACGTCGGGGTGGCACACCGGAACGTCCGGCGCGGCGATGAAGCGAAGGCCGAGGAGCTCTCCGGCGACCCAGAACATCGCCTCGCGCAGGTTGTCGAGCTGCAGGTACGGCATCACCTCGTTGTCGTCGACGTCGTACTTCGACTTGCGCACCTTCTCCGCGTAGTAGCGGTAGTCCCACGGTTCGATCGTGATCCCGGCGCCTTCGCGGTCGGCCTCGCCCTGCATGTCGGCGACTTCCTCGGCGACGCGCTTCACCGCGGGACGCCACACCGCCTCCATGAGTTGCGTGGCGCGCTCCGGAGTCTTTGCCATGCTCACTTCCAGGCGCCAGTGGGCGTGGCTCTGGTAGCCGAGAAGCCTCGCGCGCTCGCCGCGCAGGCGCACGATCTCGGCGATGATCTTCTTGTTGTCGCGCGCGTCGCCGTTGTCGCCGCGGCTGTAGTACGCGCGCCAGACCTTTTCACGCAAGTCGCGGCGTTCCGAATAGGCGAGGAAAGGCTCCATGCTCGAGCGCGTGTTGAGGATCGCCCATTTGCCGGGCTCCCCGCGTTGCGCGGCGGCTTCGGCCGCGGCGGAGCGCAGCGACTCGGGCAATCCCGCCAGGTCCGCCGCCGAATCGAGGATCAACGCCGTGCTCTCGTCGGCGAGCACGTTCTGGCTGAACTGCGTGTAGAGCGACGCGAGCCGCTGGTTGATCTCCGAGAGACGCTTCTTCGCGGCGGGATCGAGGCGCGCGCCGCCGCGGGCGAAGTCCGTGTACTTGAGCCACACGAGGCGCTGCTGCTCCGCCGTGAGCTGCGAGTCCGCCCGGGCCGCGTAGACCGCCGAAATGCGCTCGAAGAGCTTCGCGTTCTGCAGGATGCGATCGCGGAACGCGGCCATCTTCGGCTCCATCTCGCGCTCGACCTGCTGGAACGCGGGCGAGCGCAGGGTCGAGCTGTAGACGCTGTAGACGCGGCGGGTGCGATCGAGCGTGCGGCCCGCGCGTTCGAGGGCGGCGATGGTGTTGTCGAAGCTGGGCGGCGCGGGATCGTCGGCGATGCGATCGATCTCGGCGAGGTGCTCCGCCATCGCCGCCTCGAGCGCCGGCTTGAAGTGCTCGACCGTCACCTTGTCGAACGGGGGGACGCCGCCGTGGGGACCGCTCCAGCGGCAAAGAAGGGGATTCGCCATTGCTCGCCTCTAGACTTTCGCGCGCCGATCCTTTTGGGCCAGGCGCGATAAAAGATAGTCGACCTCGGCGCGCGCCGCTGGGGTGAGGGCCGCGCCGGGCTTACGGAGTGCATCCGATGCGATGATGCCACGACGCATCATCACGTACTTGCGCACCGCGAGGCCGGGACCGGGCTGCTGCTCGTAGCGGATGAGCGGCAGGTGCGCGTCGAAGAGGTCGTGGGCGGCGTCGCGCTCGCCCGCGGCCGACATCCGCACGATGTCCACCAGCATGTCGGGGAAGCAATAGCCGGTGTTGGCCCCGTCGGCGCCGCGCTCCATCTCGAAATCGAGGAAGAGGGCGTTGTTGCCCGTGAGGATCGAGATGTGGCGCATCGAGCCGTCCTTCTCCCAGGCGCGCAGCTGCGAGATCTTCTCGAGGCCGGGCCAGTCCTCGTGCTTGAGCACCTTGCACGCGGGGTTCTCCATGACGATGCGCCGGATCACGCCGGGCGCCATCTGCACCGAGAACGTGAGCGGATAGTCCTGGATCACGAAAGGCACGTCCGCGCCGATCGCTTCCGACGCCTGGCGGTAGTACTGCACGATCGAGTCGTCGGTGCGCAACGTGTTCGGCGGCGCGATCATCACGCCCGCCGCGCCCGCGGCCATCACGTCCTGCGTGAGCGCGCGCATCGCCGCGAAGCCCGGGGCGGAGACCCCCACGATGACCGGCACGGTCGTGCGCCCGATGACGCGCTTCACGATGCCGACGGACTCGCCGTGCTCCATCTTCGGCGCCTCGCCGAGCTGGCCCAGCACGGTCATGCCGTTCACGCCGGCCCCGACGAAGAAGTCCGTCATCCGGTCGATCGAGCCCTCGTCGATGCGCCCGTCGGGATGGAACGGCGTCGGCGCGATCACGTACACGCCCTTCGCGTTGCTCTCGAGTTTCATTGCATTTGGTTCAAATGGCTAAAGGGCTTATCCGCAGATAAACGCAGATGAACGCCGTAAAGGCAAAGGCAGATTGGTGTTTCGTGCCATGTATCCAGTCTCTCGAAATTTCAATTGGGTCTCGCTCTTGCGGCGTTCATCTGCGTTTATCTGCGGATCAGGCTTTGGTCTTTTCATAACGAGCCTTGTTCTCGGCGTTCGGGGGATAGAGGCCGGGGCGCGAGGCGCCCTTCTCGACCTCGGCCATGATCCAGCCCTCGAGGCGCTCCTGCTCGGGCGCTTCGGCCACGAGGCTGTCGATGAGCGCGGCGGGGATGAGCACCGCGCCGTCGCCATCGACGACGATCCAGTCGTCGGGAAAGACCGCGACGCCGCCGCAGCCGATGGGCTCGCCCCAGTTGACGAACGTGAGCCCCGCGACCGAGGGGGGCGCGGCCGCGCCCTGGCACCACACCGGTAGCCCCGTGACGCGCACGCCCGCCACGTCGCGAACGACGCCGTCCGTGATGAGCGCCTTCACGCCGCGCTTCGCGATGCGGGCGCAGAGGATGTCGCCGAAGATTCCCGCGTCGGTCACGCCCATCGCATCGGCCACGGCGATGCATCCCTCGGGCATCGCCTCGATCGCCGCGCGCGTCGAGATGGGCTTCGACCAGGATTCGGGAGTCGCGAGGTCTTCGCGCGCCGGCACGAAGCGCAGCGTGAACGCCTTGCCGACGAGCCGGGGCTGGCCGGGGTTGAGCGGCCGCGTGCCGCGCATCCAGACGTTGCGCAGGCCCTTCTTCAGCAGCAGCGTCGTGATGGTGGCTGTCGTCACCTTCTCGAGCGTGGCGACGATGTCTCTTTCTCGGCTCATGAGTCCGTGTCCTCGGGCAATCGGGCGAACTGCGGATTCTACTGGAGGCGGGCGAGGTACTTGCGCACGCGCTCCGCGTTCGCGCCGATGTCGCTCCTGCCCACGCGCGAGACGCTGCGCACGTCGATGCGGCTGCCGCTGCCCTCGGGACGCACGCGAACGACGATGTCGTCCTTGAAGCCGAACCAGAAGGTCGTGTCGGTGGCTTCGATGCGCCCGGTCGGGGCATCGCTCGAGACGATCTCCCAGCCGCGCGAGCGCGCCGCGTCGATCGCGCTCTGCATCGCCTTCTGCGGCGGATCCTTGAGGATGATGGACTTGATGTCCGGATAGCCCTTCTGCTGCTGCGCGGCGATTTCCGGGCCGCCGTACTTCAGGCCATTCGGCGCCGCGGTGCGAATTTGCGCGAGCGCCACGAACTGGGGCGGATCGAACGTGTCGGTGGTGATGTCGTGGATCGGCGGCACCGCCTTCGCCTGCTGCAGCAGGATGAGCGGCGGCGCGGCGGCGGCGAGCCCGATGCACAGCGCGAGGACCGGCACCCAGGGCCGCACGCGCCAGCGCGGAACGACGAGGAGCAGGATGAGGACGAGCGCGGCGCATGCGCCCGCAAGCCCGGTGTACGTCGCCCACTTGAGGAGCGCGAGCCCGGTCTGCCACGGCCAGAGCCCGACGCGAGTTCCCGGCCCCGACGATAGCAGCATCACCAGCGCGGCCACCGCGACCGCCATGACGAGCGCCCTAGCGGTGCGCATGACGGCAACCTTGCCTATGGAGATCGAGTTTCATCGTGTGTCCCCTGCAGACTTATGCCAGGACATCGATTATGCCCGCCCCGGAGCGCGAAAACGAAGCCGCGGCCCCGGGGCCGCCCCGCGCCTCAGTCGGGGGTGGACGAGCGTTCGACGCGCACGCGCACGCGCGCGCGACGCGCTCGTGGTTTCAGGGTAGTACGGCTTCAGCGAGTCGATCCGGTGAGAAGTGCATCACGACAACTACTATCAGTGTCGTTTTCCCTGCGTTTGCGGAAGAGTCTTGCGCCCGGTCCGAGAGGAACCGGCCCGGTCACGCCTTGCTGATGCCGCTTTTCTCAACTGATTGGCGCTGCGCAATCGGCGGGGGACCCAGGCGGCGGTGACGCGCGTCGACACTCGGGTGGCGATGCGTGGCGGCAGCGGCCCTCTGATAACCACTGGGACGCACTCTCAACCTGCCACGTTGCATCCCGCGAACAATATCAGCGCCTCTCGATCAACCCCTGGCGTGGAAGGGTTGCGGTTCTTCTCGAGAGTGGGGCGTCCCGCTTGCCGCAGATGAGATGAAGCGCAAGGAATTCGAGCGCTATTGTAAGCAGCGAGTTCTCTCCCCGTAGAGAATCCGAGGTCCCCCGGGTCGAGAAGAACCGCCCCTTCCACGCCTGGTCGATCACCGGGTTGTTAAAAGCTCGCGCTAGCTCAGCTCGGCTCGTTGTTGCCGTTCGATGAAGGTTGCTGGTCGCCGCGAGCTTCCTGCGCGCCGCGATTGCGATTGCGGTTCTTGTTGCGGCGATGGCGGCCCGGCTTTCCCTGCCCGGGTCCCGCGTTGTTGCCTTGCCCTTGCCCCTGTCCTTGTCCCCGCCCCTTGCCGGGGTACGAGGATTGCGGCTCGGGGCGAGGCTGCGCGAGGATCTGGCCCTCTCCCGCGACCCACGCCTTCAAGGGCTCGGGCGCAACGTGGCCGAGCGGCGCCGGCTGCTCGCGATGGGCGCGGTGCTCCCCGTGGGGCTGGCCCTGCTGGCCCGAGTGACCCTGGCCCTTGCCCTTAGACTTGCCCTGCGGATGACCCTGGCCCGCTCCCGGGCCCTGGGGACCGCGGCCCGCTCCGCGCTTCTTGCCGAATCCGAACGGCTTCGCGCCGTGGGGCCGGCGCTGGTTCGGCTGCTGCGGCGCGCGATGGCCTTCGCCGTAGGTGCCGCGGTTGCCGTCGGGCTCATGCTGCGCCGCGTCGCCGCGATGGCCGCCGTTGTCGCGATTGCCGATGTTGTCGCGCGCATCGACGCGATTGCCCAGGTCGTCCGAAAGCGCCGACTCCTCTTCGCCGCGGCGATCGCGGTTGGCCTCGGTCACGCGGTTGCCGATGTTGTCGAACTCGTCTTCCGCGACGTCTTCGCCGTTCGGGGCCGGCGGCGGCTCGTTCATGCCGGCGAAGGTGAGGAGATCCTGGATCTGCGCCTCCTCCATCTCGCGCATCATGCCGCGCTTGATGTGCCCGGGAAGCTCCACGGTGCCGAAGCGAACCCGCATGAGGCGGCTCACCATGAGGCCCACCGCCTCCATCATGCGCCGCACCTCGCGGTTCTTTCCCTCGCGAAGGATCACGTGGTACCAGTGGTTCGAGCCCTCGCCGCCGCGGTCCTCGAGCGAGTCGAACTTGCACGATTCGCCTTCGATGTCGACGCCGGCCAGGAGCTTCGTCTTCTGCTCCTCGCTCAACTCGCCCATCACGCGCACCGCGTATTCGCGCTCGACCTCGAAGCGCGGGTGC
>JADGRS010000058.1 GCA_017880705.1 Burkholderiales bacterium | reverse complement strand
AGCATCCCACAAACGGATGGCGCGTCCGGGAGCCGTCCGACCGGCTCTGCCGGCACGCTGCTCGGCCGAGTCCCGCGGCACGCGTTCGGTCTCCAGGCGATCGAGTGCCGTCGAGGTGTCATACCGGAGCACTTTGTGGAGTCCCATGTCGATCACGTCGGTCACTCCCTCCACAGTGAGAGAGGTCTCCGCGATGTTCGTGGAAAGAATGACCTTGCGCATCGACGACGGCGCGAGCGCGCGGTCCTGCTCCTCGGAGCTCAGCGATCCATGCAGCGGCAGAACGGCGAAGGTAACGGCCGGCAACTGAGCGCGCAGTGCGTCGCGCGCCGCTTCGATCTCACGCTGTCCGGGAAAGAAGGCCAGGATGTGGCCTCCGTTTGCGCGCTTTGTGACCTCGAAGATGACGTCCGCTGGTTGTCCGCCGGGCCGGTACTCGATCTCCACCGGATATTGCCGCCCGGTGATCTCGACGACGCCGGCATTGCCGAGGAATGCTGCGACGGCTGTGGCATCGAGAGTGGCCGACATGACGACGAGCGAGAGATCATTGCGCGCCTCGACGGCCTGACGGGACAGCGCCAGGGCCAGGTCGGCATGAACGCTCCTCTCGTGGAACTCGTCGAGCACGATGACCTTGAAATCGCTCAAGAGCGGATCCGATTGCAACCTGGCGGTCAGGATTCCCTCAGTGGCCACGAGGAGCGCTGTCTCGGCGGAGAACTTCCGCTCCATCCGGATCTGCCACCCCACCTCCCGCCCGATGGTCCATCCGCGCTCGGCGGCGATGCGTTTCGTGAGCGAGCGCGCCGCGACGCGACGTGGCTGAAGGAGAATCGTCTTACCAATCGCTGTGAGAGCTGGTGGTATGCGGGTGGTCTTTCCAGATCCCGAAAATCCGTGCATGAGGATCAGCACCGGCGCCTCCGTGGACGCGAGGCGCTCGGCGAGCTGCAACCGCTCGAGGAACTCGGCGTGCGCGGCGCCACGCTCTCGCGTTCCCGGCTCGCGCTGGTGCGCGCGAATGCACGCGACCTTCGCCCGAACCATCGCGCGATAGACCAGATAGAAGCGCAGCACCCGCAGCCCCGCGTAGTCGCCGCTTTCCTCGAGGTACGCGCTGAGTAACCGCGCGGCGAGGCGCGGCAGGCCGTGGTGCTCGAGGTCCATCACCGGGAAGGCGATTTCGCTCATCACGTCGATCCAGCGCAGCCGCGCATCGAACTCGATGCAATCGAAGGGCACCGGCACGCCGTCGACCAACGCGACGTTGCCGAGATGCAGGTCGCCGTGGCATTCGCGCACGAAGCCGTCGAGGCGGCGCAGCGCGAAGCGCCGCGCGAGGACCTTGCGCTGGAGGAGCGTCCAGGCGCGCAACCGCTCGAGCGCCGCGCCGATCGCGGCGGAAGTCTCGAGCGCCGCGATCTCGCGAAAATTGTCGAGCGCCGGCCGCGCGGCGCGCGCGATGCTGTCCTGCTCGTCGATGGCCTCGGCGCGCGGCGCCACCGCATGGAAGCGCGCGATGCAGCGCGCCAGCGCGTCGATCACACCCGGACCCAGGCGGCATTCGCGCGCCAGGCGGTCGAGGAGCGTCTCCTGGGAGAAGCGCTTCATCTTCACCGCGTACTCGACCGGCGCCTCGCAGGGGCCGAAAGCAAGGGGCTCGCCGCCGATGGCGACCACGCCGAGGTAGATCTCCGGCGCCGTGCGCCGATTCAGGCGCACCTCCTCCTCGCAATAGAAGCGCCGCGCCTGCAGGGACGAGAAATCGAGGAAGGCGAGGCGCACCGGCTTCTTGATCTTGTAGGCGAACTCGCCGGCGAGCAGCACGTACGAAATGTGCGTCTCGAGCACCTCGACCCGATCGACGGGATGCGGATAGCAGGCGGGCCGCAGCAGCGACTCGACCAGGGCCGCCGGCGAAGCGAGTGTCCGTTCCACGGCTACTTGCCCGTGTGCGCCTTTTCGAAGTGCGACTTCGCCGCCGCCATCGCTTCCTTCATGCGCACCCACGCCTCGTCGGCGCCGCGCTCCAGCTCGGTCCACGCGGTCGCGGAGGCGGCCTCCAGCAGGTTCAGCTTGTAGAGCGTCTCCTCGCGCCGGGCGCGCAGGGTTTCCAGCTGCTTCGCGTAGCCCTTCTTCAGGTCCGCGCGCGCGCTCGCGGCTTGCGCTTCCCATTTCGCGGCCTCGACGTTCCAGCGGTCCAGGTCGGTCTTCAGCTTGCTCACGTACTCGTCGCGGCTTTTCATGGCTTCCTCCTCGGTCGATTTACACCCCCATTCTCGGTGCATGGCCCGCCGCGGGCTTGATTCCCGTCAAAGGCCGCGCCACGGCCCGGCCGACAATCTCCCTATGTACTTCGACGACCGCACCGACGCTGCCAGGCAGCTGGCCGATGCCCTGCGCAAGTACCGCGGGCGCGACCCCTTGGTCCTGGCCATACCGCGCGGCGCCGTGCCGATGGGATGCATCATCGCCGACGCCCTCGAAGGCGATTTCGACGTCGTGCTGGTGAGGAAGCTGCAGGCGCCCTCGAGCGGGGAGCTCGCCGTGGGTTCCGTCGACGAAAGCGGCTGGACCTACGTCGCCGACTTCGCGCGCGACCTGGGTGTCGACGACGAGTACCTGGAGGAAGAGAAGCGCGTCCAGCTCGACGTGCTCAAGCGCCGCCGCGCGCTCTACACGCCCTGGCGGCGCCCGCTCGATCCGGCGGGGCGCATCGCCATCGTGATCGACGACGGGCTCGCGACCGGCGCCACCATGATCGCCGCTCTCCACGCGGTGCGCTCGCGCAATCCCGCGACGCTCGTTTGCGCCATTCCGGTCGCTTCCCGCGAAAGCCTCGTGAGGATCGCTTCCCTCGCCGACGAGATCGTCTGTCTCGAGACTCCCGTCGGCTTCCAGTCGGTGGGGCAGTTCTACCATGTCTTCGACCAGGTTTCCGACGACACCGTGACGCGCATTCTCCGCGAGCGCGAGCCGGCCGCGATCTCTTCCCCATGAGCGCGCGCCCCGCCATCGCGGCGCCCGCCGAGAACGAATACGTCGCCGACAGGCTGCGCGAGGCGGCGCACCTTCTCGAAGCCCAGGGCGCGAGCGCCTATCGCGTGCTCGCGTATCGCGGCGCCGGCGAAGCGGTGGCGGCCCAGGGCCGCAGCGTTCGCGAGACCTTCGAGTCCGAGGGCGTGCGCGGGCTCGACGCGATCCCGCGCGTCGGATTGGGAATCGCGTCGGCGATCGCCGAGATGCTCACCACCGGCCGCTGGTCGCTGCTCGAAAGGCTGCGCGGCACCACGGAACCCGCCACCCTGTTTCGAACGGTCCCCGGCATGGGGCCCGCCCTCGCCGCGCGCATCCACGACCGCCTGCACATCGATTCGCTCGAGGCTCTCGAGGCCGCGGCTCACGATGGCCGGCTGCGCACCGTGCCCGGCGTGGGCGAGCGGCGCGCCGCCGCGTGGCGCGCCGCGCTCGATTCCATGCTGGGGCGACTTCGCGGCGGGCGGCCCTTCGCGGCCGCGGACACCGCGACCGAGCCCGCGGTCGGCACGATCCTCGACGTCGACCACGAGTACCGCGAGAAGGCGCGCGCGGGGAAACTGCGCACCATCGCTCCGCGACGATTCAATCCCGAGGGCCACCCGTGGCTTCCTCTTCTCCACGCCGAGCGCGGTCCCTGGCACTTCACGGCGCTCTTCTCCAACACCGCCCTCGCCCACAAGCTCGATCGCGTGCGCGACTGGGTGGTCATCTACTTCTACGACGGCGACCACGTGGAGCACCAGAGCACCGTCGTGACCGAAACGCGCGGACCTCTCGCCGGCATGCGCGTCGTGCGCGGCCGGGAGAAGGATTGCCTCGCCTACTATTCGAGGCCGGCCAGGCACGAGCTGGAGCCTGCCGGCAACGCACCGATTCCGTCGCACCATGATGAAGGAGCCATTCATGAAAAGTGAACGCGGGTTTCAGCATGCCGGCAGGGAACAGGGCCTGCGGGAGCGCCGTGACGACAGCTACCGCGATGTCGCGAAGATGCCCGATCCGGCGGCCTGTCCCGTCTGTCACGCGACCTATCTGAAGGGGCGCTGGACGTGGCTCGACGCGCCCGCCGGCGCCGCGTCCCACAAGTGCCCCGCGTGCCGCCGCATCGAGGACGACTTTCCCGCCGGCTACGTGACGCTTCGGGGAGAATTCCTGCCGCAGCATCGCGGCGACATCATCGGTCTCGTCATGGCGCGCGGGGAGAGCGGCAAGCGCGACCACCCCCTGCAACGCATCATCGCCGTGAAGGATGTTGCGCAAGGCCTGCTCGTCACGACCACGGACGCGCACCTCGCGAGCGTCATTGCCCGCGCCGTGCACGACGCCTACAAGGGCGAGCTCAAGCTCGACTACAGCAAGGACGAGAACTTCCTGCGCGCCACCTGGTCGCGTTAGCAATCAGCGGCGGCGCGAGCGGCGTATGGAGACGATGAGCCAGATGCTGTTGGCGAAGGAGATCGCGACGCCCACCGCGCCGAAAAACCACGCGGCGAAGGATTGCTGCGAGCTCGACAGCGCCATGAGGATCGAGGAGCCCACGATGAGCGCGGCGGTGACCATGCCGATGGTGAGGCGGTTCACGCTGCTCTCGAGCTGACGGCCGAAGTTTCCCAGCTCGCGCATCTCGAGGCGGATCGCGAGGTCCTCGTTGCCCAGGCGGCGCGCGAGCGCCTCGAGCAGCCGCGGAAATGCGCGCAAGGCGCGCCCCGTCTCGCGCGTGAGGCCCGATAGCCTCTCCGCCGCGCGCCGCGGCTCCCAGCGCTCGCGCACCAGGCGCTCCACGTAGGGCGTCACGTGCTCGATCAACCGGAAGTGCGGCACCAGGCGCGTGCCCAGGCCCTCGAGCGTGATGAGCGCCTTGAAGAGGAGCGCCAGGTCGGCGGGCATCGTCAGGTGGTGCTCGCGCATGACCGCCGCGATTTCCGAGAGCAGCGTGCCGAGATGGATCTCGCGCAACGCCGCGTGCTCGTAGAGGTGCAGCATGCGCCCGATGTCCTCGGAGAACCGCTCCGCGTGCACGCGCTCTCCATCGGCCCAACCGATCAGCACGTCGCGCATCGCGTCGGGATCGCGCGCGGCGAGCGCGGCCATCAGGTCCACGAGCTCGTCGCGCCGCTTGTCGGAGAGCCATCCCACCATGCCGAAGTCGATCAGCGCAACGCGGTTGTCGGCGAGGAAGAAGACGTTGCCCGGATGCGGATCCGCGTGGAAGAAGCCGTCGACCAGCACCATCTTCAGCACGGCGTCGGCGCCGCGGCCGGCGAGCAGCTCGCGATCGAGGCCCGCGGCGTCCACGGCCTCGAGATCCGTCGCCGGGACGCCGTCGATCCAATCCATCACGAGGAGCGACGGGCGCGTGAACTGCGCGTGCACCCGCGGCACCACGATCGTCTCGCTGTCGCGGAAGCTTTCCGCGAAACGCTCCTGGGCGCGGGCCTCGGCGCTGAAATCGACCTCGCGCGCGAGCGACTTGCGCAGCTGGCGTACGACCTCCACCGGCTGGTAGCGCCGCGACTCGGGCTGCTCTTCCTCCCACCAGGTGGCGAGCGCTTCGAGCAGGAGCACATCGGCCTCGATCGAGGCCTCGACTCCCGGGCGCCGGATCTTCACCGCGACCTGCGCGCCGCCGGGAAGCGAGGCGCGATGCACCTGCGCGACCGAGCCCGCCGCGCTCGGCGCGATGTCGAAAGTGGCGAAGGCGCGCGCGACCGGCGCGCCGAGGTCCGCGAGCAGCTGCGCCTCGAGCGCGTCGAAGGCGACCGGGCTCGCGTGGTCGTGAAGGCGGTCGAGGCTCGCGATCCATTCGGGGCCGAGCAGGTCCACGCGCGATGCAAGCACTTGACCGAGCTTCACGAACGCAGGGCCGAGCGCCTCCAGCGCGAGGCGCAGCCGCTCGGGCAACGGCTTCGCGGCGAGCTCGGGTTCCGGATCCCAGCCGAGCGCATGGCCCGTTTCGTCGAGGACGCGATGGATGCCGACCGAATGCACCAGGTCGTGCATGCCGAATCGCACCATGGTGCGCGCGATCTCGACGAAGCGCGGCAGCGCCCGCAGGCGTTCGATCGATGCAAGCAGCATTTGCGCGTTCCACTCGTGGCTATGGATCGACTGTAGCTCGCGTCCCGGCGAGGCGATTGCGGCAGATCAAACGCCTCCCGCCGCGCGCGGGGATACACTGGCGAATCCCCATGAAGCGAGGCCCGTCCGATGCGACCCGCGAAGCGTTTCGCCGTTGCGAGCACCCTGGCAGCGCTCGCGGCGACATCGTGCGCGACCCCGTCCGTCCATGAGCACGCCGCCGCGACGGATACGCGCGTGGCGGTGCGCTTTCCCGACGAGCTGCGGCGGCACACCCTCGCCAACATGCGCGATCACCTCGCCACGCTGCAGCAGATCGAGCAGGCGCTCGGCCGCGGCGAGTTCGATCGCGCCGCCGAGATCTCCGAGCACCGCCTGGGCCTGAGCTCCCTCGAGCTGCACGGCGCGCACGACGTCGCGCAATACATGCCGCCCGCGATGCAGGACATCGGCACCGGCATGCACAAGGCCGCGAGCCGCTTCAGCATCGCGGCGACCAACGCCGGCGCCAGCGGCGATGTCAGGGGCGCGATCGAAGCGCTATCGGCCGTGACCGCGCAATGCGTCGCGTGCCACTCGGCCTATAGGTTGGAGTAGTCGTGCGTCAGCGCTTGCCGTAGTACCGGGCGAGATATTCCGCGATCGGGGCGGCGTCCTCGGGCTTGATGGGCGCCTTGAACGCGTTGATCATCTTCTTCACTTCCGCGTCCCATCCCTTGTCGTCGAGGAACGGGGAATTGCCCAGAACATAGTCGAGGCTGTGGCAGGAGACGCAGTTGGCGCGCACCTTGTCCACGCCCGGGCCTTCCTTGAGCTGGATCTTCTCCTCGCCCGCCAGGACGACGCCGGCCGCGAGCGCGCAGATCGATAGTGCAATGCCGTGAACGATCCTCATCACGCCACCTCCAGCCGGATGCGCGGGATCACATTGTGGTGATAGCCCGCGGGATTGAGGATGAGCTTCGGGGACTGCACGTCGCCGCGTTGGTTGATCGCTCTCACCATGACCACGGGCGCATCCCCCGCGGCGACGCGGAACTTGTGCATGAACGTGCGGAAGGAGAGGCGCCCGAGGTCCTTGCCGAGCTGCGCGAGCACCCATGAGCTGCCGCCATCGGTGGACACCTCGACGTCGCGAATGCCGCGCCCGCCATCCCACGCGACGCCCGCGACGTCCACCATCTGGCCGCGCGTCACGCGCTGGCCATCGTGGATCGAGGTGACGAGCGAGTTGACGACGATGTCGGTGATCGGCTGGTTGGCCGCCGTTTCCTGCGTCGGAAAGTGATCGACCGTTGGAAAGAGCCCGGCGGGAATGCGATACGCGGGAGTCATCCAGAACTCGGAAAGGGGCTTGGAGCGGATCTCGATCTCGGTGAGGTGCTTCATCCAGTATGTCCCGGTCCAGCCTCCGACGATCAGCCGCGCGGGGAAGCCGTTCCAATGCGGCAGCGGCTTGCCGTTCATCTCGAAGGCGATGAGGGTCGTGTCGTCGAGCGCTCGCGGCACCGGCAGGCTCTTCTTGAAATCGGGCGTGCCCTGGATCGCGGGCATGTCCGCCCCGTTGAAGGCGATCTCGACGGCGTTGTCGCCGACGCCCGCCTTCTGCAGCACATCGCGCAGCCGCACGCCCGTCCAGCGCGCGTTTCCCATGGCGCCCACGCCCCACTCGACGCCGGGGACATGGGGCTGGAACATTCCGCGGCGGTTGCCGGAGCATTGGCAGACCGCCACGAGATCCACGCTCTCGAATTCCTTGCGCAGCCGCGGGAGGTCGTATTCCAGAGGCGTGCGCGCGGCGTCGCCGCCGATCTTCAGGCGCCACGTCTTCGCGTCGACCTCGGGAATGCCCGAGAGGTGATAGCGCACGAAGAAAGCGTCGTTGCGCGTGATCGGATCGCGGAAATAATCGAGCGGCGTCTCGAAGTTCGGCGGGCGAAAGCTGCGCTTGATGAGCGGAACCTTTCCCGCGATGCGCTCGAGACCGCCCTCCTCGATCGCGCCCTCGGGCAGCTCGGGCGGTTGCCACACCTTCGCGGCGAAAGACGATGCGGGTGAAAGCGACGAGATCGCCGGGACGGCGAGTCCGGCGAGGAAGCGGCGGCGGCCAAGCATGGTTTTCCTCCTGCGGCAGCGCGTGGAGCCCGCGCTCAAGGGAACAATAGGCGTCCGCGTCATGGCCCGTCAAGGGCCGGCGACGCTCCGCCGCGCCACGAGGTAGTAGAGCAGCGGAATGACGAGGAGCGTGAGGAGCGTCGAGACCAGGATGCCGAAGAGAAGCGAGATCGCGAGCCCGTTGAAGATCGGGTCGTCGAGGATGAACGCCGCCCCGATCATCGCCGCGAGCGCCGTGAGCGCGATGGGCTTGGCGCGCGCGGCCGCCGACTGCATCACGGCTTCC
Organism: Burkholderiales bacterium; assembly: GCA_017880705.1. Lineage (GTDB taxonomy): Bacteria > Pseudomonadota > Gammaproteobacteria > Burkholderiales > Usitatibacteraceae > Usitatibacter. The sequence continues at coordinate 2,923 of JADGRS010000058.1, read as the reverse complement.
TCGAGAGGCAGGCCCTCGGCGAGGCGCTGGTTCACGAAGTCCACCAGCAGGATCGAGTTCCTCACGATGATGCCGGCGAGCGCGATCATGCCGATCATCGAGGTCGCGGTGAACGGCGCGCCCAGGAGCGCGTGCCCGGGCATGACGCCGATCACCGTCAGCGGGATCGGGGCCATGATCACGAGCGGCACCAGGTACGAGCGAAACTGCGCCACCACCAGCAGGTATATGAGAACCAGGCCCACCGCGTACGCGAGCCCCATGTCGCGAAACGTCTCGTAGGTCACCTGCCACTCGCCGTCCCACTTCACGGCATAGGCGCGATACGGATCCGAGGGTTGGCGGATGAAGTATTCGGCGGGAGCGATACCGCCATCGGCAAAGATCCGCGAGCGCGCGGCGAATAGTCCGTAGAGCGGGCTGTCGAGCCGCCCGGCCTCGTCGGCCACCACGTACACCACCGGCAGCAGGTCCTTGCGGTACGCGGGACGGTCGCGGTCGTTCGTCACCACGCGCACGGTCTCGGAGAGCGGCACGAGCGAGCCGTCGAGCGCGCGCAGGTTGAGCTTCAGGAGGTCCGACAGGTCGCCATGGCGTTCCGCCGCCAGCGCGACGCGCACCGGCACCTCGTATTTCGAATGGCCGTCGTGCAGCGGCGTCACGTCCGCGCCCGTGAGGCCCATGCGCAACGTCTCCACCACGTCGCGGCGCGAGATGCCGGCGAGCGCCGCCTTGGCCTGGTCCACCTTGAGCACGAGCCTCGGTGCGAGGTCCTCGACCGTGTCGTCGATTCCCACCACGTCGGGCGTCGCCGCGAGCGCCGCGCGCACTTCCTTCGCCACGCGGATGCGCCCGGCTTCGTCGGGCCCGTAGACCTCCGCGACGATCGGCGAGAGAACCGGCGGGCCCGGGGGCACCTCGACCACCTTCACGCGCGCGCCCCAGCGCCTCCCGATCTCCTCGAGCTTCGGGCGCGCGGCGCGCGCGATCTCGTGACTCTTGCGATGGCGCGCGGACTTGTCGACGAGGTTCACCTGCAGGTCGCCCTGCTCCGGCGCGCTCCTCAGCGCGTATTGGCGCACGAGGCCGTTGAAGTTGATCGGCGATGCAAGCCCCGCATAGGCCTCGTAGTCGGTCACTTCGGGCAGCGTGGCGACCTGCGCACCCAGCTCGTGCAGCGCCGCCGCCGTGATCTCCACGGGAGTCCCGGCGGGCATGTCGACCACCACCTGGAACTCGCTCTTGTTGTCGAAGGGCAGCATCTTGAGGACGACGAGCTTCACCGCCGCGAGCCCGATGGAGGCCGCGATCGCCGCCGCGATGCCGATCGCGAGGCGCCGCCGGTTGCGTGGCGCGCGCGCGTCGGCGAGAAATGGAGCCAGCAGGCGGGCAAAGCCGCGCTCGAGCCTCGCGTCGAAGGCCGACGCGCTCCCGTGGACGCGATCGGCGAGGAGCTTCAGGGCGAGCCACGGCGTCACGGTGAACGCGATGGCGAGCGAAATCAGCATGCCCAGGCTCGCGTTGATCGGAATGGGGCCCATGTACGGGCCCATGAGCCCGCTCACGAACGCCATCGGCAGGAGCGCGGCGATCACCGTGAGCGTCGCGAGGATGGTCGGGCCGCCCACCTCGTCGACGGCCACCGGAACGACGGCGGCGAGCGGCTCGTCGGTCCTCGCGCGGCGGCGGTGGATGTTCTCGACCACCACGATCGCGTCGTCCACGAGGATGCCGATCGAAAAGATGAGGGCGAAGAGCGACACGCGGTTCAAGGTGAAGCCCCACGCCCACGACGCGAAGAGCGTGGCCGACAGAGTGAGCACGACCGCCGTGCCGACGATCGCCGCCTCGCGCCGGCCGAGCGCGATGAACACCAGCGCCACCACGGACAGCGTCGCGAAGACGAGCTTCTTCATGAGGCTCTTCGCCTTGTCGTCGGCGGTGAGCCCGTAGTCGCGCGTCACCGCGAATTTCACATCGGCGGGGATGAGCGTGCCCTGGAGCTCCTCCATGCGCCGCATCACGCGAGAAGCCACCTCCACCGCGTTCTCGCCGGGCTTCTTGGTGACCTGGATCGTGACGGCGGGACGCTCGCCGCGCGCGACCCCCGCCTTGCCGGCCGCGGCGCCGGCCCCGATCCACACGTACTTCGAGGCCGGTTCGGCGCCATCCACGACTTCCGCCACGTCGCCCAGCAGCACCGGGCGGCGCTCGACCGCGCCCACCACGAGCGCGCGCACGTCGGCGGCGCTCTCGAGATAGTTGCCGGTCTCCACGACGACCTCGCGGTTCCCGCGCACGATCGAGCCCGAAGGCAGCGCCACGTTCGAAAGCTGCAGCGCGTTGCGAACGTCGATCGCCGAAACGCCGCTCGCGTTCATTCGATCGGCGTCGAGAAGAACGCGCACCGTGCGCCCCGGTCCTCCGAGGGTCTGCACCTCGCGCGTGCCGGGCACCCGCTTCAATTCCGACTCGATCGCGTGCGCGACGCGCTCGAGCTCGAACGCCCCCTTGGCGGGATCGTCGCTCCAGACCGTGAGCGCGACCACCGGCACGTCGTCGATGCCGCGCGGCCTCACCACGGGCTCGAGGACTCCCAGCTCCGGCGACACCCAGTCGCGGTTGGCGGCGAGCGTGTCGCGCACGCGCACGATCGCTTCCGTGCGCGGCACGCCGACCTTGAACTGCACCGTGACGAGCGCCATTCCCGGGCGCGACACCGAATGGATGTGCTCGACGCCCGGCATCTGCGCGAGCACCTGCTCCGCGGGAATCGTCACGAGGGACTCGACGTCCTTCACCGACGCGCCGGGGAAAGGCACGAAGACGTTGGCCATCGTGACGTCGATCTGCGGCTCCTCCTCGCGCGGCGTCACGAGGATCGCGAAAAGCCCCAGGAAGAGCGCCACGAGCGCCGCGAGCG
>JADGRS010000349.1 GCA_017880705.1 Burkholderiales bacterium | reverse complement strand
AAAGAGCAATTCCCCTATACCACCGCGCTTGGCTGGACGCTCGACAGCGGCAACTATCATCCCGCACTGGAACAAGCCCGTCGTGGTCGCGCGCCACGGCTTCGGCGACCAGTACAAAGCCACCGAGATCAAGTTCGACGGTCCGGGCACGGTCAAGATGTCGTTCACGCCCAAGGGTGGCGGCGCCGTCATCGAGAAGGAAGTGTTCCAGGCGCCCGGCGCCGGCATCGCGATGGCGATGTACAACCTGGACGACTCGATCAAGGGCTTCGCGCGGGCGTGCTTCAACTACGCGCTCGATCGCAAGTATCCCGTCTACCTTTCGACCAAGAACACGATCCTCAAGGTGTACGACGGGCGCTTCATGATCCTCTTCCAGGAAATCTACGACGCCGAGTTCCGCGCGAGATTCGAGGCGGCGGGCCTCACCTACGAGCATCGCCTCATCGACGACATGGTCGCCTCGAACCTGAAATGGAACGGCGGCTACCTGTGGGCGTGCAAGAACTACGACGGCGACGTGCAATCGGACACCCTCGCGCAGGGCTACGGGTCGCTGGGACTGATGACCTCGGTGCTCACCACGCCCGACGGAAAGACGGTCGAGGCCGAAGCCGCGCACGGCACGGTGACGCGCCACTACCGGATGCACCAGCAGGGCAAGCCCACCTCGACGAACCCGATCGCCTCGATCTACGCGTGGACGCGCGGCCTCATCTATCGCGGCAGGATGGACGGGACGCCCGACGTGGTGAAATTCGCCGAGACGCTCGAACAGGTCTGCGTGGACACGGTCGAATCCGGGAAGATGACCAAGGATCTCGCCATCCTCATCCGCCCCGACCATCCGTTCCTCACCACCGAGGAATTCATGGACGCGGTCGACACGGAGCTCAAGAAGCGCATGCAATAGGGGCTCTATCGCCTCATCGAACTGGGGGTGAAGCTCGACCCGGGGGACCTCTTTCCTTGAGTTCTTCTCCTGTGCGATGAGGGGGTGCCCCGCTCGCCGCCGAGGAGAAGGTGCGCAATGAATTCGAGCGCAAATCGTAAGAAGCGAGATCCCTCCCCCTCGAAAGGCCAAGCTCCCCCGGGTCGAGCTTCATCCCGAGTTCGATGGATGGGACGGAGCTCAAAAAAGAAAAAAGCCCCCGGGACGCTGACCCCAGGGGCTTTCCACTACAAAGACTGCTCCCTATGCGTTCTGTATGTTCGACGCCTGCTTGCCTTTGGGGCCTTGCGTGACGTCGAAGGAAACCTTCTGGCCTTCCTTGAGGGTCTTGAAGCCCTGCATTTGGATGGCCGAGAAGTGCGCGAAGAGGTCTTCGCTGCCGTCGTCGGGCGTGATGAACCCGTAACCCTTCGCGTCATTGAACCACTTCACAGTTCCGGTTGCCATTCGATTACGTGCCTCTTGTTAAACGGGTGGAGTCCCGCACATCGTTCGGATCGAGGGCCCGCTCGTCTGACAGGAGGCGACGCAGAATCCTTGAAACCAAACTCCAACGCGCTTTTTACGCGCCGTCCCCCAGAGTGTCAATACCGGGGTCGCAGAGGGGAAAACCGGGCCCGGGCCCAGGCCGGGGAAGCGAATCTCGCGCCCAAGGGCTTGAAGGGCTTGAAAAACCCCGTCCGCTTGTCCATATTAGCTACAGGTTGTTCCACCCCTGAAAGGGATCCGGAGGTTGTCCTCGTTGATGGTCCTCCTGCCCGCGCTCAAATGGCCGACAAACCCGACGGCTCCACCGTACTCAAGCCGAGCGAGGCGCAGGTCAAACCGCCGCCGATGTTTCAGGTCGTCATGTACAACGACGACTACACGCCCATGGAATTCGTGGTAGAGGTACTCCAGGTGTTCTTCGCGTTGCCACGGGAACGGGCCACACAGATCATGCTCAAAGTTCATACGGAGGGAAGGGGCGTCTGCGGGATCTATCCCCGGGACGTTGCGTCCAGCAAGGTGGAACAGGTAACCGCATATTCGCGCGAACACCAGCATCCGCTGCAATGCGCGATGGAGGAAACATGATTGCCCAGGAGTTGGAAGTCAGCCTGCATATGGCCTTCGTCGAGGCCCGCCAGAAGCGCCACGAGTTCATCACCGTGGAGCATCTGCTGCTCGCCCTCTGCGATAACCCCTCCGCATCGGAGGTCCTGAAGGCCTGCGCGGCGAAGATCGACGAGCTGAAGAAGGCGCTCTCGGACTTCGTGATGCAGCACACCCCGACCGTGGCCGGGACCGGCGAAGTCGACACGCAACCCACGCTCGGATTCCAGCGCGTCATCCAGCGCGCGATCCTGCACGTGCAATCGTCGGGCAAGAAGGAGGTCACCGGCGCGAACGTCCTCGTGGCGATCTACGGCGAGAAGGACTCCCATGCGGTCTACTTCCTGCACCAGCAGGGGGTCTCGCGCCTCGATGTCGTGAACTACATCTCGCACGGCATCACCAAGGCGCCGCAGGCTCCGGGCCAGCGCGAGGAAGGCGAGGGCGATGCCGAGACGCCGGAAGCGCAGTCGGGCGGCGCGCTCGAGAGCTTCACGCAGAACCTGAACCAGCTCGCGATCGACGGAAAGATCGATCCGCTCATCGGCCGCGAGGCCGAGCTCGAGCGCGTCGTGCAGATCCTTTGCCGCCGCCGCAAGAACAATCCCCTCCTCGTGGGTGAAGCCGGCGTCGGCAAGACCGCCATCGCCGAGGGCCTCGCCAAGCGCATCGTCGACAACCAGGTGCCCGAGATCCTCGGCAAGGGCCAGGTCTACGCGCTCGACATGGGCGCGCTCCTCGCGGGCACCAAGTATCGCGGCGATTTCGAGCAACGCCTGAAGGCGGTGCTGAAGCAGCTCGTCGACAACCCGAACGCGATCCTCTTCATCGACGAGATCCATACGCTGATCGGCGCGGGCAGCGCCTCGGGTGGCACGCTCGATGCGTCCAACCTGCTGAAGCCGGCGCTCTCGTCGGGCGCGCTGAAATGCATCGGCGCGACCACCTACCAGGAGTATCGCGGGATCTTCGAGAAGGACCACGCGCTGTCGCGCCGCTTCCAGAAGGTCGACGTGAACGAGCCGTCCATCCAAGAGACGGTCGAGATCCTGCGCGGGCTGAAATCGCGCTTCGAGCTGCACCACGGCGTGAAGTACACCGCGAACGCCCTCACCACGGCGGCGGAGCTCTCGGCGCGCTACATCAACGACCGGCACCTGCCGGACAAGGCGATCGACGTCATCGACGAGGCCGGTGCGCTGCAACGCATCCTGCCCAAGTCGAAGCAGAAGAAGGTGATCGGCAAGCCCGAGATCGAGGAGATCGTCTCGAAGATCGCGCGCGTGCCGGCGAGGAATGTGTCCAACGACGACCGCAGCGCGCTGAAGACCCTCGATCGCGATCTCAAGGCGACGGTGTTCGGCCAGGACAAGGCGATCGATGCGCTCGCCTCGGCCATCAAGATGGCGAGGAGCGGCCTGGGCAACCCGACCAAGCCGGTCGGCAGCTTCCTTTTTTCCGGCCCCACGGGAGTCGGCAAGACCGAAGTCGCGCGCCAACTCGCCTTCATCATGGGCGTGGAGCTGATCCGGTTCGACATGTCGGAATACATGGAGCGCCACGCGGTGTCGCGCCTGATCGGCGCGCCTCCCGGCTACGTGGGATTCGACCAGGGCGGGCTTCTCACCGAGGCGATCACCAAGCACCCGTACTCGGTGCTGCTCCTCGACGAGATCGAGAAGGCGCATCCCGACATCTTCAACATCCTGCTGCAGGTGATGGACCACGCGGCG
>JADGRS010000348.1 GCA_017880705.1 Burkholderiales bacterium | reverse complement strand
AAGCGCCGCGCCCCCGCGCGGTTAATTCGTACCTGACACGATCTTTAGAAGCGGCAGCCGGCGCGAGGATGTTCAGCGCTTCGCCGCTGCTTCCTCGGCGAGGCGCGCGAACACCCGCGTCTTCCAGAGGCTCCACGAGCGCTCGTAGTTCTGCCACGAGACGTTGGCCGCGACCTCCGCCGAGTCCATGAAGACGATCGCCTTGTCGTCGCCGGCGAGCAGGATCGCCTGGTACTGCATGCGCGCGTTGATGTCGAGGTAGATCGCGCGGCCGACGGCCCGCGGAAGATTCTCGGCGACGACGGTCGATCCGTGGCCACGCATCAGCACCGCGGGATGCTTGCCCAGCGTCGCGGCGAGATGTCCCCCGAGCGCCGCGTTCCTCACCAGCATGTCGGTGCCGGCCTGCGCGTCACGGATGTCCCAGGTCGGCACGCCCAGGCCCACGAACGCCGCCATGTGGAAGATCGGCTGCAGCGCGACGTTGGTGCAGGAAAAGGGAACGACCGCGTGGGAGTGGTTGTGGACGATCGCCATCACGTCCGGGCGCGCCTTGTAGATCTCGCCGTGGATGAAGCGCTCGTGGTAGACCGCGCGGCCCTTCGCGTCGACCGGATTGCTGTCGAGGTCGTACTCGAGGATGTCCGCCTCGACGACGAGCTCGGGCGCGACGTTCCTCGCCATGAAGTAGCGCTGGGTATTGCGGTCCGAGCGCACGCTCGCGTGTCCGTATGCGTCGATCACGCCGTGCTCGGCGAGGGTGCGCGAGGCGATCACGAGATCCAGCGCGAAGCTCATTTCATTCTCCGGTGATGTGCGCGTTGGCGACGACGCGGTGCCAGCGCTCGAGCTCCAGGCCGAGGAGCTCGCCCAGCCGCTCGGGGCGATCGACCACCGCGACGAGTCCCCGCTTCGCGAATGCATCGCGCAAGTCGGGAAGCTGCAGCAACGCGTTGATCTCCGAGTTGAGGCGCGCGACGATCTCCGGCGCGGTGCCCGCGGGCGCGTAGATTCCGTACCACGTGTCCACGACGAGCGACGGATGTCCCAGCTCCCTCATGGTGGGCACGTCGGGAAATGCGGGGGAGCGCTCGCTCGACAGCACCGCGAGCATCTTCAGGCGCCCGCTGGTGACGTAGGGCGCCATCGTCTGCAGCGCCGCTACGCTCGCCTGCACGTGGCCGCCGACGAGATCCGTGGCCGCTCCCGACGAGCCCTTGTACGGCACGTGAACGAGGTCGATCCCGGTCTCCTGCTTGATGAGCTCCATGGCGAGGTGCTGGGGACTCCCGTTGCCGGGCGACGAGTAGTAGAGCGTGCCGGGCTTCGCTTTCGCGAGCGCGACGAAGTCTTCCATCTTCGCCGCGGGCACCTGGAGACCGACGACGAGCGCGAGGGCGCTCGTCGCGGCGAGCGCGACCGGCGTGAAGCTCCTCGCGGCATCGTAGGGAAGGTTTCGCTTCAACGCGGGCACGGTGCCATGGGCCGTCGCCGTGAAAAGAAGCGTGTAGCCGTCGGCGGGCGATCTTGCGACGAACTCGGTGCCGATGGCGCCGCTTGCGCCGACCTTGTTCTCCACGACGACCGCGACCTTCAGGCGCTCGGCGAGGCGCGGCTGCAGGAGCCTCGCGATCACGTCCGCGCCGGTGCCCGGGGTGAAGGGGACGACGATCGAGACGGTGCGCGATGGATAGCTTGCCTGCGCCCGCGAATCGGGAACCCCGAAGCACAGGAAGGTCGCGAGGCAGATCGCGCGAAAAAACGTCATCGCCGGAGTATCCATGTTTCGCGGCCGCGCATCCTAACGGCTTGATTCGACAGGGATGCTGCATAGCACAAAATTACTGCGCCATGGTGGATTGACCCGACTACGTAAAGTCCGGACACTAGCGGGTTGTGCAGTGCAGCAAAAAGGAGCTCCTGATGAAAGCATTCCCATGGGTCGCGGCGCTGGCCGCGGCATGGCTCGGAGCGCAGGCCCAGGCCGCCGCCAACGATCCTCCGTTCTTCATCCCGTCCCGCCTCATGCAGCCTGCCGCGCCGGCCCTCGCGAAGATCGAAGCGCCGTATGCGCGCATCGTGGAGACCGCGAGCCGTGCGCACGGTGTCGAGGGAAGACTGGTGCACGCGTTGATCTGGGCCGAGTCCTCCTATGACCCGAAGGCCGTCTCGCCCTCCGGGGCCGAGGGGCTGATGCAGCTCATGCCGGCGACCGCGAAGCGCTACGGCGTTCGCGACCCGTTCGATCCCAAGCAGAACATCGATGGCGGAGTGAAGCACCTGCGGGAACTCCTCGACCAGTTCGACGGCGACCTCGAGCTTGTCGTGGCGGCATACAACGCTGGGGCCAATGCCGTGATCCGCGCCGGCAACCGCATTCCGCCATATCCGCAGACCGCGGCGTACGTGCCGAAAGTCATCGCCTACTACCATCACCTGGAAACGCTCGCGCCGCAGCCCTGAGCGCGCGGGAACACGGCCGCGTTACGGCGCGATCGCCTATGATGGCGCCGATGACCGAACGCCATCTCGTCCTGAACGATCCGGACCGCCTCGATTTCCGCGTGCATCGCGCGGCGATGGTGGATCCCGTGGTGCTCGAGCACGAGATGCGGCGCATCTTCGACATCTGCTGGATCTACGCGGGGCACGAGAGCGAGGTGAAGGCGCCCGGCGACTTCGTGACGCGCACCCTGTGCGGGCGCCCGATCATCTTCTGCCGCGACAGCGCCGGCGCCATTCGCGTGTTCCTCAATGTGTGCCGCCATCGCGGCGCGGTCGTGTGCCGCGAGCGCGCCGGCAACGCGCGCGGCTACCACTGCTTCTATCACGGCTGGAGCTACGACCGCGACGGCTGCCTCGACGGCGTGCCGGGGGAGTCGAGCTATCCCGCGAGCTTCGATCGGAAGGAGTTCGGCCTCGCCGAGCTCCCGCGGGTCGCGGCGTATCGCGGCTTCGTTTTCGTGTCCTTCAATTCCGCCGCCATGCCGCTCGAGGAGTATCTTGCGGGCGCGAAGGAGTACCTCGATCTCGTCGTCGATCAATCGCCCACCGGCGAGATGGAGATCATCCGCGGCACCCAGGAGTACACGATCCGCGCCAACTGGAAGCTCCTCGTCGAGAACAGCTTCGACGACTACCACCTCATGAGCACCCACAAGACGTGGCTCGACTACATGAAGAAGTCGGGCGTGGAGATTCCCCGGCCCGCGAAAGGCCACGTGGTGCCCTCGCACGGCGTGGGAAAGGTGCTCGGCAACGGGCATGCGGTGATCGACAACGAGAATTTTCGCGGGCGCCCCGTCGCGAAATGGATTCCGCTCTACGGAGAGGCGGCGAAGCCCGAGATCGAGAGGATCCGCGCGGAGCTGGTGGCGCGCCTCGGCGAGGAGCGGGCGCGCCGCGTCGCCGACACCAACCGCAACCTCGTGATCTTCCCGAACCTCGTGGTGAACGACGGCTCGTCGGTCACGATCCGCACGTTCCATCCGACCGCGCCCGATCGCATGGAGGTGACCGCGTGGGCGCTGGGGCCCAAGGGCGAGTCGCCTCTCGCGCGCTCGATCCGGCTTGACAGCTTCCTCACCTTCTACGGGCCCGGCGGATTCGCCACACCCGACGATGTCGAGGCGCTCGAGTCGGTGCAGCAGGGCATGGGCGCATGGCGCGAGGTGCCGTGGTCGATAATGACGCGCGGCATGGAGAAGGAGGGCGAGCAGCTCAACACCGACGAGCTGCACCTGCGCGAATTCTGGATCCACTGGGACCGCTGCATGCGCGCCGGCGAA
>JADGRS010000057.1 GCA_017880705.1 Burkholderiales bacterium | reverse complement strand
GGCGTCCCGGTTGTCATGTCAAACAAGGTGGGGCGCTTGGTCACGAGACTTCCCGCCGGCTTTCCCTCGCAGGACATCGAATTTCCCGGGTTCAGCGCCATTGCTGACAGCGACGGAACTCTCATTGGTCAACTTGGCCCTGGGCAAGAGGGCGTTGTCGTCGGCACGGTGAGCCTGGATCCCGCCCGCAAGCAGACGAGCAAGGTTCCGCGAATGTTTGGCCGCTGGACAGCAAAGATGCCCTGGTGGGCCTTTGTCTGGGTTCTCACGCAGCGGCTTGGAGAGAAGAGCTATCTTCGAAACACGGCGCGCAGATCGAAAGCGTTGGCTCAAGCAGACTCCATCAACGGTTGATGGAGAGGTGTCGGGAGTTCCCCGCCGCCGCTCGGAAAATTTGGACCCTAGGCTCGGGAAATCCCCGATAGCGTCGATGGCCCGCCGCCGCCACACTGGGTCATCGCCGCCTCGCGAGGCAGAAGCGGCCCAACGACAGGAACACCCATGACATCGATGCTCTCCGCGAACGTGCCGGAGCCCCACATTCTTGAACGGACAATGCCGCTCAGGTCGGCGGAGCGGATGCTGTTCGCCTCTTGCAAGCCGCCGACTTCCGCCGCCCATGGCCGCGGGAGCGTCCTCTCGCTGGTCGACATGGTGTTCGAGAACTACGCTGGTTACGGGACGAAGTGAAGGTGCCGGAGCACGGTATTGAGGCCGATGCAACTTTAGACTCGAGCGCTGTAAGTGATTGAGGCTAGTGGGCCAGCGGTTGCCCGTACGAGCCAGGGGATCGTGGGTTCGAATCCTGCCGGGCGCGCCAGAATCTTCAAGGGGCTTAGGGAAACCTGGGCCCCTTTTTCATGGTGTGGCACCGTACCGACGTGGCGGACGATTGAGGCGATGATTCTCCGATGATGATCACCGCGATGCGATCCGCCGCGAGATTGGCGCTGCTGGCGGGCCTGACACTGGGCTTCACCAGCGTCATGGCGGAAGCGCTCTACAAACTTGTCGGCAAGAACGGCAAGGTGGCGTATTCCGAGTCGGTCCCCGCGAATTTCGACGGCCAGGTCGTACGACTGGAAATCGATTCGGCGGCGAACACCGTGCCATCGGCGCCGACAGGGAGGGTAGATAAGGGGGCTCGGGCCGAAACGGCGAGCGAAAGGTCCGATCGGAGGCGGCCGCCCAGCAACGATGATGCGATACAAGCCGCACGATTGAATGTCCAGGCGGCGCAAGCGGCCTTCGACAATGCGCGAGACAACTCCACGGCGGAGGACTGGCAATACACTATCAACGGGCGGCGGGTTCCGAAACCGGAGTATGCAGCGCGACTGACACGGCTGGAGCAAAACGTGAAGCTAGCTGAAGAGGCCCTCCAGAAGCTGGAGCGCGCCCTCTGATGCGGTTTGTGTCACTTCTTTGCGGTCAAGATAGCTAAGCATTTCGTGCAGGGAAGCGCGTTGCTTCAGGGGGTCGGTCCTGCGATCTGGGTGGCTGTTTAATGTCGCGATAAATTGCGACAATTGGGCCGTCTAATACTAGCTAGGCATCACGTGAACCATCCCGTCACAGTTCGCTTGGCCACGCCGAAGGACGCGGAGGAGATTGCGTTCTACTCCGTGGGGAAGATTTGCGGCCTTGCCGCGCTGTTGGGCGTGCTGGCCGCGACACCGGCTGCGGGACAACTCGTGGTGCAGGATCCGCCGCCCGAACTCTCCTTTCTTTCGAGCATTCTCAAAGTCAGGAAGAACATTCCCTACGAGATCTGGGGGGAAGTGAAGTTCCCGCCCAACCGGGACGTCGGTCCGGCCAGGCAGGGCAAGCATTGGTTCATTTTGGCGGAAGCCGCGAACGGCGCCGATATGGTGGCGGAATGGAACAAGATCAAGCCGACGTTCCTGCAGAACGGCTGGACCATCGTCAAAGAATATCGGACGGGCGGATTGCTGGAAGTGCTGCAATACGCGAAGAACGGCGTGGAAGCCTGGGCGAACGTGGACAACGACTTCGCGAATTTTCGACTGGACGTGATCGAAATCGCGCCGCTGCCCTTTACTCTAGCGCTCGCCGCGCCTGCCGCTACTCCCGAGAAAATCGCGACCGACAAGGGGGACTTTCCCTATCTGGCGCCGCTCCCCGGATCGAAATCTCATGGCGGCGGCGCGGACAACACGCCCTTTCGCGTGACGCCGCCGGGCGCCGAGCAGGCGGAAGTCGTGGCGAACGGAACGCTCTTTCGCAACTACGATCTTCCCGGGATTTCGAACGTGATGCTGACTACGGCGTATCGCGACGCGCTCACCAAAGGCGGCTGGGTGATAGTGGAGGAAAAGACCAGCGTCATTCGGGCTCATTACGCGCAAAGGGGAAGGAACATCTGGGCCATGGTGTCGCCGAATGGCCCCGGCATGTACAGCATCAACGTGGCAGACGCGGGATCGGTGGACCTGGGGGCAAACCTGGCGAAGGCGTGCCACGTCGTGCTCTACGGGGTGCTGTTCGACTTCAACAAGTCGACTTTGCAGCCGTCTTCCGACGCGGCGCTGCAACCGGCGGCGAATATGATGGCGGCGGACAAGACGCTGAAGCTCGAGGTCCAGGGTCACACCGACAACGTCGGCAACGACGCATATAACCAAACGCTTTCCGAAGCGCGCGCGAAGGCGGTGGTGACGTGGCTCACGCAACACGGCGTCGCAGCGGACCGGCTCACTGCCAAGGGCTATGGCAAGACCAAACCCGTCGCCGACAATGGCAGCGACGAAGGACGCGCAAGGAATCGTCGGGTCGAGATCGCCGATCCTGGATGCTCGCCTAAAGGCGTTTAGAATCCGTGCGAGGCGACTCTTAACCGCTTCCATCGGACGCGGCTCGACGCTCGATGTCCGCTTTGTTACTGGGAGCGCCACATGAAGATCGCGGCATTCGCCATCGTCTTGCTCGCGGCCCTTACATCACGCATCGCGCATTCGCGATAGGCTCGGGGAAACTCGGTGTAAGTTGGCGCATCGGGTGCGCCACAAAGGGAGACCAACCATGGCAGCGAACGCGGATTCCATCGCCGCAGGCCCAGGCGATCCCGGAAACAAGCACGGTCAATCGGAGCATCGGTGGCGGCGATGGGCTGTTCCGGTCGCCATCGGCGTGGTGCTCGCCCTGATCCCGGTGCCCGCGGGCTTGCCGCAGAACGCCTGGTACTTCTTCTCGCTTTTCGCCGGCATCGTCGCAGCCCTCGTCCTGGAGCCCGTCCCGCCCGCCGCGACCGGCGTCATCGCCATCACGCTCGGCGCGCTGCTGGCCCCGTGGACGCTCTTTACCCCGGAGCAGATGGCGAATCCGAAGTTCAAGGCCGCCGCCGAGGCCGTGAAGTGGGCCTTCTCCGGATTCTCGAGCTCCACCGTCTGGCTCGTCGGCGGCGCATTCATGTTCGCGCTCGCCTATGAGAAGACGGGGTTGGGCAAGCGGATCGCGCTCCTGCTGGTAAAGGGCCTTGGCAAGAGCTCGCTAATGCTGGGATACGCGGCGACCATCGCGGACACGATCCTGGCGCCGTTTACGCCGTCGAATACCGCGCGCAGCGCCGGGACCATGTTCCCGGTGTTCATCAACCTGCCGCCGATCTATGGGTCGCTGCCGCACGATCCGTCGTCGAAGCGCATTGGCGGTTACCTGCTGTGGACTACGTTCGCCGCGAGCTGCGTGACAAGTACGCTCTTCATGACCGGCTGCGCACCGAACTTCCTGGCAATCGACTTCATCAGGAAGATCGCGCACATCGAGATCACCTATCAGCAGTGGTTCCTGGGCGCCGCGCCATTCGCCATCCCGCTGCTGTTGGCGCTGCCGTTGATCGGCTACGTCATCTATCCGCCGGAGCTCAAGAAGAGCCCCGAAATCCCGGCCTGGGCGGGACGGCAGCTGAAGGAGATGGGTCCCCTGTCCCGCAACGAGATCCTGCTCAGCGTGCTCGTCCTCATTGCAATCGTGCTGTGGATTTCGGCCGGCGAGTATATCGATGCCGCGATCGTGGCGTTCATGGTCATCTCAGCGATGCTGGTCCTGGGCGTTCTCAAGTGGGAGGACATGGCACGCTACCACTCCGCATGGACGACCATCGTCCTCCTCGCCACCCTCGTCGCGATGGCCGACGGCCTCAGCAGGGTCGGATTCATCAAGTGGTTCGCCGACTTTGTCGGAACCCACGTCAGCGGTTTCCCACCGACGACCGTCCTGGTGATTCTGGTCGTGGTGTACTTCTTCTGCCACTACTTTTTCTCGAGCCTCACGGCACACACCAGCGCGATGATGCCGATCATGCTGGGCGTGGGTCTTGCCGTGCCGGGAATCGACCCCCACAAGCTGGCCCTGGCCCTTGCCTTCACGACCGGCCTCATGGGCGTGATTTCCCCGTACGCCACCGGTGCCGCGCTCCCGTACTACAACTGCGGATACATCTCCTCCTCGGCGTTCTGGAGGAACGGCACGATCTACGGGCTCATATTCCTCGCCGCGCTCTTGGGAATCGGTTTGCCGCTGCTTTAGCCGGGCCACTCATTTCTCGACCGCGAGGATCAGTCCGCGACACACTAGCCCGCTAGAATAGCGAAACCAATCAGGAGGAAAAGCAATGAACCGATGGAAAGCAGTACTCGCCGCCGTCACGTCGTGCATCGTGATGGCCGGCGCCTGGGGCCAGTCGTATCCGACAAGGCCGATCCGGTTGATCGTGCCGTTCGCCGCGGGGGGAAGCACCGATATCATCGCGCGGCTTGCCGCCGAGCAGATGCGCAAAGAGCTGGGGCAGCCGGTCATCGTGGAGAACCGCGGGGGCGCCGGCGGCGCGCTGGGAACCGCGGAGGTCGCGCGGTCGACGCCCGACGGCTATACGCTCGCCATCGCCACGGTGAGCACGATGATCGTCTACCTCGCGACGCGCGCCAATCCGGACTACACCCTGGAGAGCTTCGCGCCGATCACGAACATCGCGTCGATGCCGAACGTCATTACGGTCAATCCCAAGTTCCCCGCCAAGAACCTCACCGAGTTCATCGCGGTGCTCAAGGCGAAGCCCGGGAAGTACTCGTACGCGACCTCAGGCGTCGGCAGTATCAACCACATGCTGGGGGAATCGTTCCAGGCCGAAAGCGGCGTGAAGCTCATCCACGTTCCCTACAAGGGCTCGGGCCCGGCCATGCAGGACGTCATGGGAGGGCAGGTCGACATCCTCTTCGACCAGTTCCCGTCCTCGAAGACCTACATCGACAGCGGCAAGCTGCGCGCCGTCGGCGTGATCACGCCCCATCGGGTCCCGGGGTATCCGGATGTCATGACGATGGAAGACGCGGGCATGAAGGGCTTCACCGACGAGGCCTGGTACGGCCTTCTCGCGCCGGCGAAGGTGCCCCCCGAAGTTCTTGCACGCCTCACGCAAGCCATGAAGAAAGTGATGGCGGAGCCCGAGCTGCGCGCCCGCCTGGAGAGCATCGGCTCGCGCCCGGTCGGGAACTCGCCGGCGGAATTCGTCGCGCAGATCCGCACCGAGATCGACCGCATGAAGAAACTCGTCAAGGAGCGGCAGATCAAGCTGGAAGAGTAGTAGAGCGCGAGCACGCGCTGATCGCGCGCGCTTCTTCCGGGACTGCCTCGGCCTGTCGACCGGCGCGGCAGTCCTTGCCGTGCGTCAGTGGTTCAACAAGATGTCCGCGATGACGCCGGTGGCGATCGCAGCCAGGACATAGTCGTCGCCCGATCGAACCCAGTGGTAACCCTTGGGCGGCTCCCGCATGTTTCGGGCACGCCAGTCGTTGACCACGTGTTCCTTGCGGTGTTCCGCCGCCGGAAGCCGATCGCCCTTGTGGTACGAATGGTTCGGGCCGGCTCCGCGTTCGTTCTGTTGGCCGTGTTCGTCGTGGCCGCGGCCTTGTTCGCCATTGCCTTCGGCGAGTGCAAATCCCGGCATCGCCAAGGACATTGCCATGACGGCGGAAAATACTACGTTCCTGTTCATGCGGGCTCCAATTGCTCTTGAAGGGTTCATTGCAACTCGATTATCCGTACCCATGCATGCCGGTCTGTGCGACAGCGCACATGCGCCATGGGAGCATGCGCATGAGCTCTCGCACCGAAGCTGCCGGACGTTGGTAAGATTTGCGCGTTGAGGAGCAGCAGACGCTTTCACAGCAGTCGACCCTAAGGAGGAAATTCCCGATGTCACCGATCCGAGTCCTAGCCGTTGCCGCACTCGCGGAAGCGTTGCTCTTCGCGAATCCGATCCTCGCGCAAACGCCGCCGACGCCCAATCCCCTCGATGCCGTGCCGGACAAGATGCCGTTCGACGTTCCCTATGGCGCCCCGATATCGCTCGAGCGCGCCCAGGCGGCCATCGCCGGCGCCGTGGCGGAGGCGAGGAAGCACGACTGGAAGATGAATGTCGCCGTCGTGGACTCGGGAGGCAACCTCGTCGCCTTCCAGCGCATGGACGGGGCGCAGCTGGCGTCGATCCCGATTTCGGAGCACAAGGCGCGCGCGGCCGCGTCGTACCGCCGTGAAACCGTGGTCTTCGAGAACGCCATCCAACGCAGCGACTTCAAGTACATCATGACGCTCGACGGGATCATCGCTTCGCGCGGCGGCATCCCCCTGGTCGAGGGCGGCAAGCTCATCGGCGCCATCGGATGCTCGGGAGGGACGGGCTCGCAGGACGAGGTGTCCTGCAAGTCGGGTGCGGCAATCATCAAGTAGTGCCATGCCTCCATCGGCGCCGGCGAAACCGCCGCCGGTGGAGGCCGCCCTCCTCAGGGCATGGGCATGGACGGCATCGATGTAGCTCCGCCAGGGTCGACGACCTCGTCGGTCCACACCTTGAAGCTCGCCAGGGTGTTGAGGCCGAACGCATTGCTGATCGCGACGTCGGCTGCGTCGCGGCCCCTCGCGATCAGCACGCGGCCGATCCGCGGCATGTTGTTGCGCGAGTCGAAGGTATGCCAATTCCCGCCGAGGAAGACCTCGAACCACGCGGCGAAGTCGGGCGTGCTGTATGGCGGCGGCATGCCGATGTCTCCCAGGTAGCCGGTGCAGTAGCGCGCGGGGATGTTCATGCAGCGGCAGAAGGCGACGGCGAGGTGCGTGTAATCGCGGCAGACGCCGGTCCGGTCGTGGAATGCTTCCAGGGCCGTTCGCGTCATGCGCGCGTGCTCGTATCCGAACGTGATGTGGCGATTCACGTAGTCGCAGATCGCCTGGACACGTCCCCATCCCGTGGGCGCGCTCCCGAAGAGATCCCACGCGGTCTGGGACAGCCTGTCGGTTTCGCAATAGCGGCTGCCGAGCAGGAAGAGGAGCGTTTCCTCCGGCAGGCTCTCGACCGGAACCTGCCTCGCGTCGGCGACGACCGGGTCGGGGAGCCCCGAATCGTTCACGACCACGTTCGCCGTGACGCGCGTGCGTCCCCGGGGCGCGACGATGCGCGTGCACCAGTTGCCGAAGCTGTCGCGATAGGCCGCCATCGGCACCGGCGGGTCGATCACCAGGTCGTCGCGGCCGACGAGATCGGACACGCGCGTGTGGTGCACGTTGAGGTTGAAGATCATCGGGGTGGGCTGCGGGCAGTCGTAGATCATTTCGAAGCCGACGCGAATCTGCATCATGAGTCTCCGATGTGGCTCAGGGGGCGCAGGCCGCGCGGAACGAGTCGATCAGCGTGCGGCGCAGCGCCGTCCAGCGGCGCCCCGCGGCGAGGACGATGGCCTGGTTCACCTCCAACTCGACGCCCACATACGAGGCCTGCGGGAATTGCCGGCGCAAGTGCGAGGTGAGCCCGTCCCCCTTGCCGGCGTAGGGATAGTTGCGCCGTACCCGCAGCTGTGGAGCCAGCGCCGCGAGCGACACCTTCCAGCGATCGCACAGCGCAGCTTCCGCGCGCCGGCCGGGGTCATACAGCAGTCCCACGTCCGCGCGCCGAACCTTGCCGTCCAGCTCCGGAGTGAAGCTGTGCGACGAAAGGTGGATCACGCGGCGTCCGCGCGACACCGATCGCATCACGAGGCGTTCGATTTGCGCGCGAT
Organism: Burkholderiales bacterium; assembly: GCA_017880705.1. GTDB lineage: Bacteria > Pseudomonadota > Gammaproteobacteria > Burkholderiales > Usitatibacteraceae > Usitatibacter. Next base: position 3,407 of record JADGRS010000057.1, on the reverse strand, counting down.
ACGGCTGGTAATACCTTTCGACGATCGCTGCGCGCAGCTCTGAAGGAGATGCGTGTATCGCCTCCGAAAAGAGCCGCGGGTGACCGATCGAGCGATTGAGGTCGACCAGGAGGCGGCTGATGGTCGAGGTCACCAGCGGCGCCCCGAAAGCCCGGGCCAGATCGCGCGCCATGGCGAGAGCTCCGGGATCGTACCCGCGGTGGGAGTCGAGCAGGGCGCGATGCCCGCGGAAGAGCCCCCGATAGGACGCAGGTATCCGGTTGCCGCCGTGCTCGCAGGTGATGACGAAGGAGTCGATTGTCGCGGCCGCTCACCAGCGCAACTCGGGCAAGTGGCGAAATACCTGGCGCGTGCCTTCGCTCCACTCGTTGCTGAGTGCCGTGAAATAGGGGTCGCCTTCGTGGAAGCGGCAGCGCTTGCGAACTTCGAGGCTGTCGCGCTCGTAGCAGAGGAGGTCGATCGGCATGCCCACGGACAGGTTGCTGCGCATGGTCGAATCGAACGACACCAGCACGCACTTGGTGGCTTCCGCGAGCGGCGTGAGGGGCGTCATCACGCGCTCGATGATGGGCTTGCCGTACTTGGTCTCGCCCGTCTGGAAGTAGGGCGTGTCGACTCCAGCCTCGATGAAATTGCCCTCGGCGTAGATCCGGAAGAGCCGCGGCGGCTCGCCGCGGATCTGCCCGCCCATGATGAACGAGGCATTGAAGCCGACTTCGTTCTCCTCCAGGTACTCGCCGTCGCGCCGCTCTATGTCGCGCATCGCATCGGAGACCAGCATCGCGACGTCGAACATCGTGTCCGCGCTCCAGAGATTCATGGCCCCGTCGTCGGCGGCGCAGCGCTGGTTCAGCACGCCGATCACCGCCTGGGTCCCGGCGAGGTTCCCGGAGCTCAGGAGGACGATCACGCGGTCGCCGGGGCGCTCGAACACCGTCATCTTGCAGAAGCTGGCGAAGTTGTCCACGCCCGCGTTCGTGCGGGAGTCCGAGGCGAAGATCATGCCCTTTTCGAGCATTACGCCGATGCAGTAGGTCATGCAACTCTCTTTCCATGCGGGTAAGTGTGACAGCGTACAGACGTTCCGCGCTCGCAGGCAGACAATAAACACGATTCCCTTGGTCTCTCGAGCAACTCGAGTCCTGCATCGCCAACGAATAGTGAGGAAGACGATGAACGTCCTTTCCCGTCATCAATGGTATCTAGCGGCCGCGATCGGCTGCGCCGCCGTCGTCATCGGAGGCTGCGCAAGCGTTGCGCCGCCGACGGAACAAATGGCGGTCTCGAAGTCCGCGATCGCCAACGCCGTCAGCGCCGGCGGCAGCGAGTACGCGCCGGTGGAGATGAGAACCGCGCAGGAAAAGATGGACCGCGCCCAGCGGGCCATGGCGAAGGAAGACTACGAGAATGCCCGCTCGCTGGCCGAGGAGGCACAGGCCGACGCGAGACTGGCCGAGAAGAAGGCGGAATCGGCAAAGGCCCAGAAGGCGGCGATCGTCCTGCAGGATGACATTCGCGTGCTGCGCGAAGAGATCAATCGCAACGGCAAGTAAACGCGAATCGAGGAATTGTTCATGAAGAATTATCGTGCTCTCCCATTCATGCTCATAGCTGCCGCAGCGCTCGCGGGTTGCAGCACGCTGCCGGCAAGCGATTCTCCGCTGGCCCAGGCGCGCAACGCCTACAACAGCGCGCAAGGCGACCCGCAAGTCACCACTCTCGCGGCGGCGGAGCTGAAGCAGGCAAGGGACTCCCTGGACCGGGCCAACAACGCCTCGACCAAGGGCGAAAGCGGCGCGGTCGTCGACCATCTCGCCTATGTGACGAAGCAGCAGGTCGCTGTCGCGCGGGAAACAGCCGCGCAGAAGGCGGCGGAATTGGCGGTGGCGAACGCGAGTGCCGAGCGTGACCGAGTCCGCCTGGATGCACGGACGAGGGAAGCGGATTCGGCCCGGCGCAGCGCGGAATTTGCGCAACGCCAGTCCGAAGCGTCGCAGCGCGGCGCGGAGGCCTCCCAGCGCCAATCCGAAGAGTCGCAGCGAAGCGCGGAAGCTTCCCAACGCCAATCCGTCATGGAAAGGCAAGCGGCCAACGATGCGCAGCTCAGCGCACAAGCGGCCCGCCGGCAAACCCTGGACGCCGAGAGCCGCTCGCAACAACTTGAAGCTCAGCTCAAGGAAATGGAGGCGAAGAAGACCGATCGCGGCATGGTCATTACGCTCGGCGACGTGTTGTTCGACACTAACCAGTCGCAACTCAAGTCCGGCGGGATGCGCAACGTCCAGAAGCTTGCCGACTTCTTCAAACAGTACCCGCAGCGCAATGTCATGATCGAAGGGTTCACCGACAGCGTCGGCAGCAACAGCCGCAACCAGGAGCTCTCCGACCAACGCGCCAACTCGGTGCGCGTGGCCCTGCTGGGCATGGGCATCGGCCCGGACCGCATCACCGCGCGGGGATTCGGCGAGTCGTATCCGGTCGCGGGCAACGACACCGCGGCGGGCCGCCAGCTCAACCGGCGCGTCGAGATCATCGTTTCCGACAACAGCGGGAATATCGCTCCACGCTGAGCGAATTCGCAACGGCCGAACGCCTCACCAGGGGACCGAGCTCAGGCGCGCGCGCTGCAGCCTGAGCACCCACCCGGCCCACACGAGCGCCGCCAGCATCATCGCCTTGCCCACCCAGCCGAAGAACAGGCCGATGCCGCGGGCGCGCCGCAGCAGCCCCAGGTCTCCGAAGATGTTCTGCCAGTCGTGGGCGTCGCTCTCGGCGCCGGTAAGTCCGCCGAGGAGCACGAGCTGGGGATCGAAAGCGTCGTACATGTAGACCGCCATGTCGATCACGGAGAATCCGAGGAGCCACGCGAAGATCGCGGCGCCGAACGGATCGCGCTGCTTCACGAGGAGCGCCACGCCGATCACGATCGGCATGAGGTGCTGGGCGAGCGTACCGCCGAGGATCATGATGAATTGCCCGAACCACCGGAAGATCGCGTAGTGGCCCGCCTCGTGGAAGGGGAGCAGCACGTGATGGAGAAAGTGGCTCCCGAGCTCGCCCGTGCGCACATTCGTGTCGCGCCAGATCCAGAAGGTCCAGAACACGAGGATGGCGAGCGCCGCGATGCGCGCGAACCAATTCGTCCGCGAGACTTCCTTGGGCACGTGGAACAGCAATGCCGAGAGGCGCCCGCGCCTCGTGTCGGGCTCGTCCTCGTCTTCGCTGGGGAAGCCTTCCACCTAGCCGCGCAAGCGCTGCGTGATCCACCAGAGGTGGCCCTCGGGATCGAGCGCCCCGTAGCTGCGGTCCGCCCAATAGCCCTCGCCGTAAATCGAGCCGAGGCCCGAAACGACGAACACCGGTACGAGGAAGAACGCCGAAAGGCGGTCCACGTCGTGCAACTCGCG
>JADGRS010000347.1 GCA_017880705.1 Burkholderiales bacterium | reverse complement strand
GGGATAGAAGTACTTCGTGAGTCCCTCGAGGATGCCGAGCGCGAAGCCCGTCAAGATCGAGCCCATGATCGAGCCCATGCCGCCGATCACCACCACGGCGAACACCACGATGATGAGGGACGAGCCCATCTGCGGGCTCACCTGGTAGATGGGCGCGGCGAAGACGCCCGCCAGCGCCGCGAGCGCGACGCCGAATCCGTAGGTGAGCGTGATCATGCGCGGCACGTTGATGCCGAAAGCCTGCACGAGCTGCGGGTTCTCGGTAGCCGCGCGCAGGTACGCTCCGAGCTTGGTGCGCTCGATGAGGAACCAGGTGCCGAAACAGATGACGAGGGAGGCGGCGATCACCCAGGCCCGATAGATGGGCAGGTACATGAACCCCAGGTTGGTGACCCCGATGAGCTGCTCGGGCATCGCGTACGGCAGCCCCGCGGAGCCGAACTGGAACCGGAATGCCCCCTCGATGATGAGCGCGAGGCCGAACGTGAGCAGCAGCCCGTACAGATGGTCCGGCTCGTCGGGTTTGGGGGGCGCCCATCGATCCGACAGCTTGAGGAATGCCCACAGCGTCACGGGTACGATCACGAGCCAGACCGCCTGGCCCGCGATCGCGCGATCGATCATGAACCAGAGTCCTGCCGCGAGGACCAGCCCGTAAACCTGGTCGAGCCTCCCGACCTTCTTCAATCGCGAGAGGAGCAATCGATCGATGACGATGCCGGTGAAGCCCACGGCGATGGGCGCGAGCGCGAGGGCCCACCAATAGCCGAGCCCCCATCGCTGCATCAGGAAATACGCCGCGAACGAGCCCAGCATGTACTGCGCGCCGTGAGTGAAGTTGATGATGTTCAGTAGCCCGAAGATCACCGCGAGCCCGAGTGAAAGCAGCGCGTAGAACGACCCGTTGATCAGCCCGATCAGGAGTTGTCCGAAGAGTGCCTGGGTGCTCACGACAGTGGCCTTTGCCGGTTGGGGATGGGCGGCGCCAAAGGCGTCCGCTCCATCCCCGTTCCCGATCTTATTTCTTCGCGACCAACTCGCACCCACCTTCCGCGAGCGGGCGGAACGCCTGCTCGGCGGGTATGGTGGCGAGAATCTTGTAGTAGTCGTACGGGCCCTTCGATTCGGACGGCTTCTTCACCTCGACGAGGTACGCCGGGTGGATCTTGCGGCCGTCGGCTCGGATGGTGCCTTTGCCGAAAAGCGGATCGTCAGTGGGCATCTCCTTCATCTTCGCCACGACCTTCGTGCCGTCGTCGCTCTTCAGCGCCGCGACCGCCTTCAGGTAATGCAGCACGCCCGCGTACACGCCCGCCTGCACCATCGTCGGGTACTTGCCGCCGTTGGCCGCCGCGAATCGCTTGCTCCACGCGCGGGTCTGGTCGTTCATGTCCCAGTAGAACGTCGTCGTGAGGATGAGGCCCTGCGCCTTGTCGAGCCCGAGGCCGTGCACGTCCGAGAGGAACACGAGGAGGCCGGCGAGGTTCTGCCCGCCCTTCACGATGCCGAACTCGGCCGCCTGCTTGATCGAGTTGATCGTGTCGCCGCCGGCGTTGGCGAGGCCGATGATCTGGGCCTTCGATGCCTGCGCCTGCAGCAGGAAGGACGAGAAGTCCTGCGTGTTGATCGGCACGCGCACCTTGCCCACGACGGTGCCGCCCGCCTTCGTCACCACCGCCTCGGTGTCGCGCTCGAGCGCGTAGCCGAAGGCGTAGTCCGCGGTGAGGAAGAACCAGGTCTTGCCGCCGCGCTTCACGATCGCGCTGCCGGTGCCGTTGGCGAGCATCCACGTGTCGTAGGTCCAATGCACCGTGTTCGGCGAGCACTTGGCGCCGGTGAGGTCCGAAGAGGCCGCGCCGGAGTTGATGAACACCTTGCCCTTGTCGCGCACGATCTGGTTCACGGCGAGCGCGACGCCGGAGTTGGGAACGTCGACGATCACGTCCACGCCCTCGGAATCGATCCACTTGCTGGCGATCTGCGAGCCCACGTCGGCCTTGTTCTGGTGGTCGGCGAAAACGACCTCCACGTTGAGGCCCTTCTCCTTCGCCTTGAAATCCTCGATCGCCATCTTCGCGGCGGTCACCGATCCCTGGCCTCCGAGGTCGGCGTACAGGCCCGACATGTCGTTCAGCACGCCGATCTTCACCACGTTGCCCGAGATCTGGGCCTGGGCGCCGGCGGCGGCGAATGCCATCGCCGCGGCGGCAACCAATGTCTTCAGCTTGAAATTCATGCTCGTTGCTCCTCTAGTTTTCGATGAACTACACACCCAGGTACTCGTGAAGCATTGCTGTCTTCGCTTCGAGTTCCGACGCCGGGAACGATTCGGCGACCCTGCCGTGTTCCACGACGTAATGCCGGTCCGCGAGCGGTGCCGCGAACCGGAAATTCTGTTCCACCAGGACGATGGTGAAGCCGCGCTCCTTCAGCTTGATGATGATGCGCCCAAGAGCCTGGACGATCACCGGCGCGAGGCCCTCGGTGATCTCGTCGAGCAGCAGCAGGTTCGCGCCGGTGCGCAGGATGCGCGCCATGGCGAGCATCTGCTGCTCGCCACCCGAGAGCTTGGTGCCCTGGGACGTGTTGCGGCGCTCGCTCAGGTTGGGAAACATCTCGTAGATCTCTTTCACGCTCATGCCGTTCGCGCCGATCGCGGGCGGCAGCATGAGGTTTTCCTCGACCGAGAGGCTCGAGAAGATGCCGCGCTCCTCGGGACAGTAGCCGATGCCGAGGTGCGCGATCCTGTAGGTGGGCCAGTGGATCGTCTCCACGCCGTTCACGACGATCGAACCCGTCCTGCGCCCGACGAGGCCCAGGATCGACTTGAGCGTCGAAGTGCGCCCGGCGCCGTTGCGCCCGAGGAGCGTGACCACCTCGCCCTTGTTCACGGCGAGATCCACGCCGTGCAGCACGTGGGACTCGCCGTACCAGGCCTGCAGCCCGGAGACGCGCAGGACTTCGTCAGTCATGGGACGTTCCCATATAGGCTTCCATCACCTGGGGATTGCCCGAGACTTCCGCATAGGAGCCTTCCGCGAGGACCGCGCCCCGCTGCAACACCGTGATCGTGTCGCAGATGCCGGAGACGACGCTCATGTTGTGCTCGACCATGAGCACCGTGCGCCCGACCGCGACTTCCTTGATGAGGTCCTTCACGCGATCGACGTCCTCGTGGCCCATCCCCGCGGTCGGCTCGTCGAGGAGCATGAGCTCGGGCTCCATCGCGAGCGTGGTCGCGATCTCGAGCGTGCGCTTGCGCCCGTAGGCGAGCTCGCCCGCGTTGACGAACGCGAAGCCCTCGAGCCCCACCTGCTCGAGGAGCTCCATCGCGCGGCCGTTCAGCACTTCAAGCGTCTTCTCCCGCTTCCAGAAATGAAAGCTCGTGCCGACGGCGCGCTGCAGCGCGATGCGCACGTTTTCGAGCACCGTGAGGTTCGGGAACACCGCCGATATCTGGAACGAGCGGATGATGCCGCGGCGGGCGACGTCGGCGGGCCGTTCGCGCGTGATGTCGAGGCCGTTGAAAAGAATCGTCCCCGCCGTGGGCTGCAGGAACTTGGTGAGCAGGTTGAAAGTGGTCGTCTTGCCGGCGCCGTTGGGCCCGATGAGCGCGTGGATCGCGCCGCGCCGCACCGCGAGGCTCACATGGTCGACCGCGACGAAGCCCCGGAATTCCTTGGTGAGGCCTCGCGTTTCGAGAATGGTGTCGCCGGTCATCGAGGGCAGGAGCGCGCCCAACGTCACCGCGACGCGGTGCGTGGGCTGCTATGGAAATTGTCCGCCGATGCTACC
>JADGRS010000346.1 GCA_017880705.1 Burkholderiales bacterium | reverse complement strand
CCTATGCCGTGAACCTGTACCGCCCGGTGGAGGCCGACGAACGCGCGCTGCGCCTGCGCGTCTTTCGCATGGGCGCGTCGGTGCCGCTCTCGGCGAGCCTGCCGGTCCTCGAGAACATGGGCCTCGACGTGCTCGACGAGGTCTCCTACGAGGTCGGGCGCGAAGGCGGCGAGCCCGTCTTCCTGCACGATTTCGGCCTTCGCGCTCCGCGAGCGATCCCCGACGTCGAAGCGGTGAAGGGCCTCACGGAAGAGGCGCTGCTGCGCGTCACGCGCCGCGAGGTCGAGAACGACGGATTCAACCGGCTCACGCCGCTCGCCGCGCTCGCCCCCGACGACGTGGTCGTGATGCGCGCCTATGCGAAGTACCTCAAGCAGGCGGGCTTCACCTTCAGCCAGGCCTACATCGAGCAGACCCTCGCCGCGCACCCCGCGATCAGCGGCAAGCTGGTCGCGCTCTTCCACGCGCGTTTCGAGCCGGCGCTCGACACGCGTCGCGAGGAGATGCAGGAGAGGCTCTACGACGAGATCAAGGAAGAGCTGAACGAGGTTCCCGTCGCCGACGAGGACCGGATCCTGCGCCGCTTCCTCGCGCTCATCCGCGCGACGGTCCGCACCAACAACTGGGTGAAGGACGCGCAGGGCCGCAGGAGGCCGTTCCTCTCCTTCAAGCTTATTTCGGCGCAGGTGCCGGAGCTTCCCGACCCGCGCCCGCTGTTCGAGGTGTTCGTGTATTCGACGCGCTTCGAGTCCATTCACCTGAGAGGCGGAAAGGTCGCCCGCGGCGGCCTTCGCTGGTCCGACCGCCCGGAGGATTTCCGCACGGAAGTGCTCGGCCTCATGAAGGCGCAGGTGGTGAAGAACGCGGTGATCGTGCCCACGGGCTCGAAAGGCGGATTCGTCGTGAAGAACCCGCCGCCCGCTTCGGATCGCGAGGCGTACCTGAAGGAGGGCATCGAGTGCTACAGGAATTTCCTGCGCGGGCTCCTCGACGTCACCGATAACCTCGTGGCCGGAAAGGTGGTGCCGCCTAGCGCCGTGGTGCGGCACGACGCGGACGATCCCTATCTCGTCGTCGCGGCCGACAAGGGCACGGCGACCTTCTCGGATATCGCCAACGGCGTGTCCGCGGAGTACGGCTTCTGGCTCGGCGACGCGTTCGCTTCGGGCGGAAGCGCGGGCTACGACCACAAGAAGATGGCCATCACCGCGAGGGGCGCATGGGAGAGCGTGAAGCGCCACTTCCGCGAGATGGGTGTCGATACGCAGAGCCAGGACTTCACGGTGGCCGGAATCGGAGACATGTCCGGCGACGTGTTCGGCAACGGTATGCTGCTTTCGCGCCACATCAAGCTGGTCGCGGCCTTCGACCATCGCCACGTGTTCCTCGATCCCACGCCCGACGCCGAAGCCGGCATCAGGGAGCGCGAGCGGCTCTTCGCGCTGCCGCGCTCGTCGTGGGACGACTACGACAGGAAGCTCATCTCGAAGGGCGGCGGCGTGTTTCCGCGATCGGCCAAGACGATCCCGCTCACTCCCGAGGTGCGCACAATGCTCGATGTCGCGGCGACCGAGCTCACCCCGCCGGAGCTGCTGAAGGCGATCCTCATGGCGCCGGTGGACCTCTTCTACAACGGCGGCATCGGAACCTACGTGAAGGCCACGCACCAGTCCCACGCGCAAGTGGGAGACCGCGCCAACGACGCGATTCGCGTGAACGGCCGCGAGCTTCGCTGCAAGGTCGTGGGCGAGGGCGGCAACCTTGGCTTCACGCAGCTGGGTCGGGTCGAGTACACGGTCCAGGGCGGGCGCATCTACAGCGACGCGATCGACAACTCCGCGGGCGTGGACTGCTCCGACCACGAGGTGAACATCAAGATCCTCCTCGGCATCGTCATGGAGGACGGCGAGATGACGCTGAAGCAGAGGAACCAGGTGCTCGCCGAGATGACCGACGACGTCGCGCGCCTGGTGCTCGCGGACAACTACTACCAGACCCAGTCGCTCGCGGTGTCGGGAATCCGCGCCGACAAGCTGCTCGATTCCCAGGCTGCGTTCATCCGCTCGCTCGAGAAGGCGGGAAAGCTCAATCGTGCGGTGGAATTCCTTCCCGCCGACGACGAGATCGCCGAGCGGCGCGCCGCCAAGCAGGGACTCACCGCCTCCGAGCGCGGCGTGCTCCTCGCGTACTCGAAGATCGTGCTCTCCGAGGAGCTCGTCGGCGCGGCGCTCGTGGACGACGAGTACGTGGCGAGCGCGCTGGTCGCGTACTTCCCGGTCCTCCTGCGCAAGCGCTACGCGGCGCTCATGCCGCGCCATCGCCTGAAGCGCGAGATCATCGCCACCGTCGTCGCGAACACGATGATCAACCGCGCCGGCAGCATCTTCGTGCACCGCATGCAGGAGGAGACCGGCGCGATTTCCGAGGAAGTGGCGCGCGCCTACATTCTCACGCGCGACATCTTCGGGCTCGATGCGCTGTGGACGGAGATCGACGCCCTCGACAACAAGGTCCCCGCGCTGCTCCAGTACCAGATGCTGATCGACATGGGCCGGCTCGTCGTGCGCTCGACGCTGTGGTTCCTGCGCCGGCGCCGCGAGAAGCTGCCCATCGCGCAGGTGATCGACATCTTCGGCGCGGGGCTCGTGGCGCTGCGCGAGCTGCTGCCGGATGTTCTCTCGCCCGCCGATCGCGTCGCCTTCGACGCCTCGGTGACGCGCCTCATGGGCGAGGGCGTGCCGCCCGAGCTCGCCGGGCGTTTCGCCGAGCTCGAGGGGCTCTACGCGGTGCTCGACTCGACGGAGGTGGCCGTCGAGCAGAAGAAGCCGATCGAGCTCGTCGGAGCGCTCTACTTCGCCCTCGTGGGCGAGCTCGACCTGCGCTGGATCGGGGAGAAGATCACCCAGCTGCCCACCGACACCTCGTGGCAGGCGCTCGCGCGCAACGCCCTGCGCGACGACCTCGCGAGCCAGCAACGCGCTCTCACTTCGACGGTCGCCAGGCTTACGCCCGAGGCGAGCGATCCGGCGCGGATGCTCCTCGCGTGGAAGGAACGCTATGCGCCCGCGATCACCCGCTACAGGAACATGGTCGAGGAGCTGAAGCGCCTGCCCTCGCTCGACCTCGCCGTCCTCTCGGTCCTGCTGCGCGAGCTGCGCACTCTCGCCTAGCAGCGCTCAGGGAACGATGAGGGCGGCAACCACGTTGCGCCCTTCGCCCAGGAGGATGTTGTAGGTGCGGCAGGCGGCGGGAGTGTCCATCACCTCGACGCCGATCCCGGCCTTGCGCAGCGGCGCGAGAAGCTGTGGCTCGGGGAAGCGGAAGGCGCTTCCCGTCCCGAGAAGGACGATCTCCGGGGCGAGCTGCACGATCGCCGCGAGGTGGTCCGCGGTGAGCGATTCGAGCGAGGCCGCCGGCCAGCTGGTGATCAGCCGATCGCCCGCGACCACGAGGCTCGACGGGTAGCGCTTGAGGTTCACCTCGACGTATCCCTCGCCGTATCCGGTGAACGTGTTGCGGCCCTGGGCCTCGTCGCGCTCGATTTTCACGCTAGAATCATAGCGTCTTGCAGCGCCGCATCACAACGAAAATGAACCTGAACGACGCCTCGAAGCCCATGATTCCCGAATTCTCGCGCCTGAAGCGCCTGCCCCCGTACGTCTTCAGCATCACCAACGAGCTGAAGATGGCCGCGCGGCGCGCGGGCGAGGACATCATCGACCTGTCGATGGGCAATCCCGACGGCCCCACGCCGCGCCACATCGTCGACAAGCTGGTGGAGGTCGCGCAGCGCGAG
>JADGRS010000345.1 GCA_017880705.1 Burkholderiales bacterium | reverse complement strand
CGCATCGTCGAGTACGCCGACAAGCGCGAACTGTTCGCGCACCCGCGCCATCCCTATACGCAGGCGCTGCTGTCGGCGATCCCGGTGCCGGACCCGGCGCTGCGCCGCAGTCGCATCATCCTGCAGGGCGACGTGCCGAGCCCCATCGATCCGCCGTCGGGCTGCCGCTTTCGCACGCGCTGCCCGCACGCCCGCGCGCGTTGCGCCGAGGAGGTTCCGCCGCTCGTGGACGAGGGCAGCCATGCCGTCGCGTGCCATTTCTGGAAGGAAATCGCCCCGCCCGGCGTTCTCATCCCCGACGTCTCGTCGGTGCCCGCGAACCCACGCCTCGAACGCCTGCAGTCCGCATTCATTACAGGGAGAGCTTCATGAAGATCACCCGCATCGCCGCCACGCTTGCACTCCTCACCGCATGCGCGGCTTCCGCGCAGACGCTGCGCATCGGCCTCGCCGAGGATCCCGACGTCCTCGATCCGACCCTCGCGCGCACTTTCGTCGGGCGCATCGTCTTCGCGGGTCTTTGCGACAAGCTCTTCGATCTCGACGAGAACCTGAAGATCGTGCCGCAGCTCGCGACGGGCTACGAGTGGTCCGGCGACTACAAGGCGCTCACGATCAAGATCCGCCCCGGGGTCACCTTCCACGACGGCGAGAAGCTCGACGCGGCGGCGGTGAAGTACAACCTCGAGCGCCACAAGACGATGCAGGGATCGAACCGCCGCGGCGAGCTGGCGCCCGTGGCGAGCGTGGACGTCGTCGACCCGGCCACGGTGCGCCTCAATCTCTCCGCGCCCTTCGCGCCGCTCCTCGCGATCCTCACCGATCGCGCCGGCATGATGGTGTCGCCCAAGGCGGCGCAGTCCGCAGGTGAAAAATTCGGCGCGAAGCCCGTGTGCTCGGGACCGTTCAAGTTCGCCGAGCGCGTGGCGCAGGACCGCATCGTCCTCGAGCGCTTCCCGAACTACTGGAACAAGGGCGCGATCCACTTCGACAAGGTGGTCTACCAGCCGATCACCGATTCTACGGTGCTCCTTGCCAACCTGAAGAGCGGCCAGCTCGACATGATCGAGCGCATGGCGCCCTCCGACGTGCCGGCATTGCAGTCCGACAAGCGCTTCAAGGTCGCGAAGGTCGTCGAGATCGGCTACCAGGGCATCACCTTCAACATCGGCAAGAGCGAGCTCTCGCAGAAGAATCCCGCCGGGAAGGATCCGCGCGTGCGCGAGGCCTTCGAGCTGTCCCTCGACCGCGACGCGATCGTGCAGGTCGCGATGAGCGGCGAAGCGCTTCCGGGAAACCAATGGGTCGCGCCCACGAACTCCTGGTACGCGAAGAACGTCCCGATCCCGAAGCGCGATCTGGCGCGCGCGAAGGCGCTGCTGAAAGAGGCCGGGGTCCCCAACGCGAGCTTCAAGCTCATGACGCCGACCACGTCGGATGCGCAACGCGTCGCGCAGGTGGTGCAGGCGATGGCGCGGGAGGCGGGCTTCGACGTGAAGATCGAGTCCACCGAGTTCTCGACTACGCTCGATCTCGCCGACAAGGGACAGTACGAGGCGTTCGTGCTCGCGTGGAGCGGGCGCCCCGACCCCGACGGCAATCTCTTCAGCCACCTCGCGTGCAAGCAGCCGCTCGACTACTCGGGCAACTGCCGCGCCGACATGGACGATCTCATCAACAAGTCGCGCGCCACGGTGGATCCCGCGGCGCGCCTGAAGCTCTTCGAGCAGATCGCGGCGATGGAGGCGAAGGACCGGCCCATCGTCTACCTCTACCATCGGCACTGGCTGTGGGGGTACACGAACAAGCTCTCGGGATTCCGCCCGGTTCCCGATGGGATGATCCGGCTGCAGGACCTGAAGCTGAACTGAATGCTCAACTTCCTCCTCAAGCGCCTCGCCGCGATCATCCCGACGCTTTTCTTCGTGTCGGTGCTGATCTTCGGGCTGCAGCAGCTGCTGCCCGGCGATCCGGCGATCGCGATGGCGGGCGAGGAGCGCGATCCGAACGTCATCGCGTACCTGCGCGGCAAGTTCCATTTGGATGATCCGCTGCCGGTTCGCTACTGGTACTGGGTGAGCGGCGTCTTCCACGGCGACCTCGGCGATTCGGTGCGCATCCAGAAGCCGGTGGTCGAGCTGATCGGCGAGAAGCTTCCGGTCACCATCGAGCTCGCGGTCCTCGCGATGACCATCGCGCTCACCATCGGAATCTCGGCGGGAATCGTCTCGGCGGTGCTGAAGGACACGAAGTGGGATTACGCGGCGAACATCTTCGCGTTGTGGGGGCTTTCCACGCCCAACTTCTGGCTCGGCATCCTCATGATCCTGCTCTTCGCGGTGAAGCTCGGGTGGCTGCCCGCGTCGGGGTACGTGAGCCCCTTCGAGGATCTCAAGGCGAACCTCGCCGCGATGATCATGCCCGCCTTCGTGCTCGGCAACGCGATCGCCGCGGTGCTGATGCGCCACACGCGCAGCGCCATGCTGCAGGTGCTGTCGTCCGATTACGTGCGCACCGCCCGCGCCAAGGGGCTCGACGAGCGCGTGGTGGTGCTGCGCCACGCGCTTCGCAACGCGTTGATCCCGATCGTGACGCTCGGCGCCCTGCAGTTCGGCGAGCTCCTCGGCGGCGCGGTGCTGACCGAGCAGGTGTTCTCCATTCCCGGGTTCGGCAAGCTCATCGTCGATGCGGTCTTCAACCGCGACTACTCCGTCGTGCAGGGCGTGGTGCTCTTCACCGCGACGGCCTACATCACCTTGAACCTGCTCGCCGACATCGCGTACTTCGCGATCAATCCGCGCATGAGGGCGTGAGCGTGGCGGCGATCGCGATTCCCATCCCGGCGGCGCGCGCGGAGCTCACGCCGGCGCAACGCGCCCTCAGGCGCCTCGTGCGCCGCCGCGGCGCGATGGTCGGCCTGGCACTCGTGGTGTTCTTCGTCGCCATCGCGCTTCTCGCGCCATGGATCTCGCCCTACGATCCGCTCGCGACGAGCTGGAGCGCAGTCCGCAAGGCGCCCTCGGCGGCGCACTGGTTCGGCACCGACGACATCGGCCGCGACGTGCTGTCGCGCGTCGTGTGGGGCGCTCGCGCATCGCTTCTCGCCGGGCTGGTGTCCGTGGGAATCTCGCTCTGCGTCGGCGTGCCCGTTGGGCTCGCCGCGGGCTACGTCGGAGGCTGGACCGACATGCTCATCTCGCGCATGACCGACGCGATGCTCGCGTGCCCGTTCCTCATTCTCGCGATCGCCCTCGCGGCTTTCCTCGGCCCCAGCCTCACCAACGCGATGATCGCGATCGGCATCGCCGCGACGCCGATCTTCATTCGCCTCACGCGCGGGCAGGTGCTCGCGGTGAAGGTCGAGGATTACGTCGAGGCCGCGCGCGCCGTCGGCAACTCGCACCTGCGGATCGCGCTGCGCCACGTGCTGCCGAACATCGTCGCGCCGGTCATCGTGCAGGCGACGCTCGCCATCGCCGCGGCGATCATCGCCGAAGCGAGCCTGTCGTTCCTGGGACTGGGCCAGCAGCCTCCCGCGCCGAGCTGGGGCAGCATGCTCAACACCGCGAAGAACTACGTCGAGAACGCGCCCTGGATGGCCGTGTGGCCGGGGCTGTCCATCTTCCTGCTGGTGCTCTCGTTCAACCTGCTCGGCGACGGCCTTCGCGACGCGCTGGATCCGAGACACGGGTAGAAACTGGTGTCAGAGACCAATTATCGAGGAGTCACTCCGTCACCGATAATTGGTCTCTGACACCAGTTTCTACCCGTGTCTCGGATCCAGCGCGTCGCGAAGGCC
>JADGRS010000344.1 GCA_017880705.1 Burkholderiales bacterium | reverse complement strand
TGGCCGGGCCATGCGTTCCAGCATGGCTGTCCGCCAGCGGCTCGTAGTGGCGAGCCACCAGGCCATGAGTGCCAGTCGGGTGCAATGCGGCCCATGGAGTCCCATGGCCGTGATTCCGGAGCTCCCATGACCTACACGTTCACCGAGAAGAAGCGCATCCGCAAGAGTTTCGCGAAGCGCGCGGCCGTCCTCGACGTGCCTTTCCTCCTCGCCACACAGATCAACTCGTACGCCGAGTTCCTGCAGTCCGAAATCCCCGGCGACACGCGCCGCGAGATGGGCCTGCAGTCGGCGTTCACGTCTGTGTTCCCGATCTCGAGCCACTCGGGCAACGCCCGCCTCGAGTTCGTGAGCTACTCGCTCGGCGAGCCGCCGTTCGACGTGGTCGAGTGCCAGCAGCGCGGCCTCACCTTCGCGAGCCCGCTGCGCGCCAAGGTGCGCCTCACCATCATGGACCGCGAGGCCTCCAAGCCCACGGTGAAGGAGGTGAAGGAGCAGGAGGTGTACATGGGCGAGATCCCGCTCATGACCCGCAACGGCTCCTTCATCATCAACGGTACCGAGCGCGTGATCGTCTCGCAGCTGCATCGCTCGCCCGGCGTCTTCTTCGAGCACGACCGCGGCAAGACGCACTCCTCGGGCAAGCTCCTGTTCTCGGCGCGCGTGATCCCGTATCGCGGCTCGTGGCTCGACTTCGAGTTCGATCCGAAGGACTACCTCTATTTCCGCGTCGACCGCCGCCGCAAGATGCCGGTCACGATCCTGCTGAAGGCGCTCGGATACAACCCCGAGCAGATCCTCACGCATTTCTTCTCGTTCGACACGTTCCACATCACCAAGAAGGGCATCGAGTTCGAGGTGGTGCCCGAGCGCCTGAAGGGCGAGATCGCCAAGTTCGACATCGTCACCAAGGCGGGCAAGGTCATCGTCCAGAAGGACAAGCGCATCACCGTGAAGCACATCCGCGAAATGGAAGCCGCGGGCATGAAGAAGCTAACGGTCGAGCCGGATTTCCTCGTGAACCGCACCCTCGCGAAGAACCTCGTCAACAAGGAGACCGGTGAAGTCGTCGCGAACGCGAACGAGGAGATCACCGAAGTCGTTCTGAAGAAGATCCTCGATGCCGGCGTGGAGGAGGTGAAGACCCTCTACACGAACGACCTCGACCACGGCCCGTACATCTCGCAGACGCTGCGCATCGACGAGAGCACGGACGCCCTGAATGCCCAGGTCGCGATCTACCGCATGATGCGTCCCGGCGAGCCGCCGACGGAAGACGCCGTGAAGACCCTCTTCAACGGCCTCTTCTTCAGCGAGGACCGCTACGACCTCTCCGACGTGGGCCGCATGAAGTTCAACCGCCGCGTGGGCCGCGACGAACTTACCGGCAAGATGACGCTGTCCAACGACGACATCGTCGCGGTGATCAAGATCCTCGTGGAGCTGCGCAACGGCCGCGGGGAGATCGACGACATCGACCACCTCGGCAACCGCCGCGTGCGTTCCGTGGGCGAGCTCGCGGAGAACCAGTTCCGCTCCGGCCTGGTGCGGGTCGAGCGCGCGGTGCGCGAGCGCCTCTCGCAGGCCGAGAGCGAGAACCTCATGCCGCACGACCTCATCAACGCGAAGCCCGTCTCCGCCGCGATCAAGGAGTTCTTCGGCTCGAGCCAACTCTCGCAGTTCATGGACCAGACGAACCCGCTCTCGGAGATCACGCACAAGCGCCGCATCTCGGCCCTCGGGCCGGGCGGCCTGACGCGCGAGCGCGCCGGCTTCGAGGTGCGCGACGTGCACCCGACGCACTACGGGCGCGTGTGCCCGATCGAGACGCCGGAAGGCCCGAACATCGGCCTGATCAACTCGCTCGCCCTCTATGCGCGGACCAACGACTACGGCTTCATCGAGACGCCGTACCGCCGCGTGAAGGACGGCAAGGTCACCAAGGACATCGAGTACCTGTCGGCGATCGAGGAAGGCAAGTACGTGATCGCCCAGGCGAACGCGGATCTCGACAAGAGCGGCAAGTTCGCCGACGAGCTGGTGTCGTGCCGCCACCGCAACGAATTCACGCTCTCGGCTCCCGACAAGATCGAGTACATCGACGTCGCGCCCTCGCAGATCGTGTCGGTCGCGGCCTCTTTGATCCCGTTCCTCGAGCACGACGACGCCAACCGCGCGTTGATGGGCTCGAACATGCAGCGCCAGGCGGTGCCGTGCCTCAGGGCGGAAAAGCCGCTCGTCGGCACCGGCATCGAGCGCACCGTCGCGATCGACTCCGGGACCGCGGTGCAGGCGCGCCGCGGCGGGCGGATCGACTACGTCGACGCGGGCCGCATCGTGGTGCGCGTGAACGACGCCGAGACGCGCCAGGGCGAGGCGGGCGTGGACATCTACAACCTCACCAAGTACACGCGCTCCAACCAGAACACCAACATCAACCAGCGCCCGCTGGTGAAGGTGGGCGAGATCATCGCCGCCGGAGACGTGGTGGCCGACGGCGCGTCGACCGACATGGGCGAGCTCGCGCTCGGGCAGAACCTGCTCGTGGCGTTCATGCCGTGGAACGGCTACAACTTCGAGGACTCGATCCTCATCTCCGAGCGCATCGTCGCCGAGGACCGCTACACCTCGATCCACATCGAGGAGCTGGTGGTCGTCGCGCGCGACACGAAGCTCGGGCCCGAGGAGATCACCCGCGACATCTCGAACCTCTCCGAGCGCATGCTCTCGCGCCTCGACGAGTCGGGAATCGTGTACATCGGGGCGGAAGTCGAGGCCGCCGACGTCCTGGTCGGCAAGGTCACGCCGAAGGGCGAGACGCAGTTGACGCCCGAAGAGAAGCTCCTGCGCGCGATCTTCGGCGAGAAGGCTTCCGACGTGAAAGACACGAGCTTGCGCGTCCCATCCGGGATCAACGGCACCGTGATCGACGTCCAGGTCTTCACGCGCGAGGGCATTGCCCGCGACAAGCGCGCCCAGCAGATCATCGACGAGCAGCTCAAGGACTACCGCAAGGACCTGCACGACCAGCTGCGCATCGTCGAGGACGACGCCTTCACGCGTATCGAGAAGACGCTCATCAACAAGGTCGCCAAGGGCGGCAAGAAGCTCACCAAGGGCGCCAAGGTCACCAAGGCGTACCTGACGGAGACCGAGCGCCACGACTGGTTCGACATCCGCCTGCAGGACGAGGACGCGGCCGCCCAGCTCGAGCAGCTGCGCGAGTCGCTCGACCTCACGCGCAAGGAGTTCGACCGCGCGTTCGAGGAGAAGAAGAAGAAGCTCACCCAGGGCGACGAGCTGCCCCCGGGCGTGCAGAAGATGGTGAAGGTCTATGTCGCGGTGAAGCGCCGCCTGCAGCCGGGCGACAAGATGGCCGGCCGCCACGGCAACAAGGGCGTGATCTCCAAGATCGTGCCGGTGGAGGACATGCCGTTCATGGCGGACGGCACGCCGGTCGATATCGTGCTGAACCCGCTGGGCGTGCCCTCGCGCATGAACGTCGGTCAGGTATTGGAAACGCATTTGGGCTGGGCGGCGAAACTGCTAGGCCTGAAGTTCGCTACGCCGGTATTCGACGGCATCAAGGAAAAGGACATTCGTGGTTACCTGAAAGAAGCCAAATTGCCGGAACATGCCAAGATCCAGCTTATCGACGGTCGCACGGGAGAGCCGTTTGATCAGGAGATCGTCGTCGGGTTCATCTATATGATGAAGCTAGGCCACTTGGTGGCGGACAAGATTCATGCCCGGGCGGTCGGGCCGTATTCCCTGGACACCCAGCAACCGCTGGGTGGCAAGGCGCA
>JADGRS010000343.1 GCA_017880705.1 Burkholderiales bacterium | reverse complement strand
GCCGTGGAAGGGCGTGAACTCCGGGATCGCGACGATCCCCGGCATCGAGCGCGGCATCCTCATCCAGAGTCGCGGCACCGCGTGGCGCAAGCTGCGCCCGCCCATCGTGTTGGTCGGCGGCATCCTTCTCGCATGCTCGGTCGCGGCGATCGGGTTCTTTTTCCTGTGGCGCGGACCGATCGGCGTCTCGGCTCCGCCCACCGGCCGGTTGATCGAGCGATTCAGCGTGGCCGATCGCGTCGCGCATTGGTCGATGGGGCTCAGCTTCGTCGTCCTCGCCCTGAGCGGCCTCATCCTCGCGGCGGGCAGGAAGCTGCTGCTTCCGCTGGTCGGCTACGAGTTCTTCTCGTCGATCGCCCTCGCTTGCAAGAACGTCCATGCGTTCCTGGGGCCGCTCTTCATGCTGAGCCTCGCGTACTTCATCGCGCGCTACTTTCGCGACAACCTGCCGCGGCGCCACGACCTCGATTGGCTGCGCAAGGCCGGCGGCATGTTCTCGAGGAAGCACGTGCCGTCCGGGCGCTTCAACGCCGGCGAGAAGACTCTCTTCTGGGGACTGGTTTGCGGCTTCAGCGTCGTCCTTTGCGCCTCGGGGCTGATCCTGGATTTCCCGAACTTCGCGCAGGGGCGCAGCCTCATGCAGGACGCGACCATCATCCACCTCGCCATCGCATTCCTGGCGGTCGCCGCTTCCTTGTTCCACATGTACCTCGGCACCGCGGGCGTCAAAGGCGCCTATCGCGCGATGCGCCACGGGACAGTCGACGAGAGCTGGGCTCGCGAGCATCACGAGATCTGGTACGACGAAGTGAAGGCGGGCAAGTCCCGGCAGCATTGCGTTGAAACCCCGGCGCCGCTCGTGGCGGTTCCCGCGGGCGACGATTGAGGAGCACGGCATGGAACAAGCGCTCGAGTGGTCGCGGGCCGAGGTCTGGAAACGCAAGCTCCTCTATCCGGGGCATACGCTGCCCACGGCCGCCGCGCCTGTCGTCGTGGCCCTGGGCCTCGCGGTTCACTATCACGTCGCGGATCCGCTGGCCGCGCTCTTCGCCTTGCTCGCCGGATGGCTCATCCAGGTCGGCGGCGTTCTCACGGACAACTACGAGAACCTCGTCCAGCAGCCGCAGGATCCCGAGCATCCCGAGCTCGTCCGGGCATTGGCGAACGGCACCCTCACGCTCCCCGTCCTGAGAAACGCGATCTACGCCTGTTACGGGGCCGCGCTGCTGGCGGGCATCTACCTTGTCGGGCACGCGGGGATCGGTGTCTTCGTGATCGGAGCTCTCAGCGTGGCGGCCAGTCTCGCGTACTCCGCGGGCCCCTTCCCGCTCGGGCGGCACGCGCTCGCCGATCCGCTGTTCTTCCTTTTCTTCGGAGTGGTCTCCGTCGTGGGCGCGTACTACGTACAGGCCGCTCCCGCTCACGGCGCCATCTTCACCTCGTGGCTGATTGCCGATGCGTTGGTGCCCGCCGCCTTTGCGCTCGGCATCCCCGTCGGCGCGCTCACGACGAACATCCTCATCGTCGACGACATCCGCGACCGCGACTTCGACGTCGTGAAGGGCAAGCGGACCATCGCGGTGCGCTGGGGAGTGAAATGGAGCCGCGCCGAGTTCCTAACCCTGCTGCTGCTCGCCTATCTCACGCCTTTCTGGCTGTGGCTCTCCTCCGGCTTCGGCGCCTGGGCGCTGCTGCCCCTCGTCACGTTGCCGTACGCCGTCTCGACCGCGCGCGACGTCCTGACGCGCGAGACCTACGAGGAGCTTCTCCCCACGACGCCGAAGGCCGGGAGACTTCTTCTCGCCTACTCGCTGCTGCTTGCGGCGGGCGTTGCGTTCCCGGCCGGCTGAAGAGGCGCGCCAATCGGGCGCCGCAATCAGCGGACCCGGATGACGCTGAGCGCGAGCGCCGCCGACCCGAGAAGCATCATCATTGCGAACTCGAAGAAGTGGTCCGTGATCGCGCCGCCCTTGAGAAAGATGTCGCGGACGACCACCAGGTAGTAGCGGAGCGGATCGATCCAGGTGAGCAGCTGCACGCTCTCCGGCATGTTGCGGATCGGAAATGCGAATCCCGAGAGCACCGTCATCGGCATGATGAAGAACATCGCGCTCAGCATCGCCTGTTGCTGCGTCGCCGCATAGCTGGAGATCAGCAGGCCGAGGCCTTGCGTGCTGGCGAGCAGCGTGAGGCTCGCAAGCACGAGCGCGACGACGCTGCCGCGAAGCGGAACCCCGAACCACAGGATTGCCACGCTGGTGATCAATGCGACGTCGAACAGGCCCACGCAGGCGACCGGCACCATCTTGCCGACCAGGAACTCGAGGCGGCCCACGGGCGTGACCATCAGCCGCTCCAGCGTGCCGATCTCGCGCTCGCGCACCACCATCATCGCGGTCAGCATCATGGTGCTCACGAAGAGGACGTTGGCCATGATTCCCGGGATGAAGAACCAGCGGTCTTCGAGATTCGGATTGAACCACGCCCTCTCTTCCACCGTGATGGGCGGCACGTAGCGCGCCTGCGCGGCGGCGTATCGGCCGACGATCTGGGCGAGCTCGGCGACGACGAGCTGGGCGGTGTTGGGATCGGAGCCGTCCGCGATCAACTCGATGCGTGGCTGCTGCGAAAACCGGGCCGGGATCTGCACGATGACGCCGACCGCGCCGCCATCCATCTCGGCGCTCGCCGCCGACAGGGTCGGCACGAAGCGAAGCGTGTAATGGCCGCTCGCCGCGATCGAGGACAGGAGCTCGCGGCTTTGCTGGCCGTCGTCGTGATTGACCACCGCCACTTGCGCGTGCCGGACGTCGAATGTCGCCGCGTAGCCGAAGATGAAGAGCTGGATCAGCGGCGGCACGATGAGCGTGAAGCGCATGCGCGGGTCGCGCAGCAGCTGCAGGAATTCCTTGGCGAGAAGCGCCCGCACTCGTCCCCAGAAGGCGGCTAGCCGGCGCTTCATGTGAGCCCCAGCCGTGCCGCCCGCCGGTAAAGCAGCGTCGCGAGCACGGCGAGTATCGCCGCCAGCGCCGCCACCGCCGGCCAGAGCGCGAGGGGCGAAATGCCCTTGAGGAAGATTCCCTTCGACAATGTCACGAAGTAGCGCGCCGGGAAGACGACCGTCAGGTACTGCAACCAGAGCGGCATGTTGGCGATGGCGTAGATGGCGCCGGAAAGCAGGAACGAGGGCAGGAACGTCGTGATCTGCACGAGCTGGCTCGCGAGCATCTGGTTGCCGGCGACAAGCGACAACAGCGCGCCCTGGCACATCACCACGAGCAGGAAGAGCGCCGACATCGAGGCGATCGCCAGGATCGATCCGCGCAGCGGGATGTCGAAGATCAGCACGGCGGCGGCGACCGCGCCCATCACGTCGATCATGCCGACCACGAAATAGGGCGCGAGCTTGCCGACCAGGAATTCGCCGCGCGAAAGCGGCGTGGTGCGCAGCATCACGATATTGCCGAGCTCCATCTCGCGCGCGATCGTGAGCGCGGTCATCAGCGCGCCGACGACCGACATCACGAGGACGATGACTCCCGGCACGATCGCGTAACGGCTCTCGTTCGTCTCGTTGAACCAGGTGCGTGTCTCGACGTCGATGTAGGGTTTCGTCCCGCTGACCGACGCCGCGTAGGCGTTGACCAGCGCCATCGCATAGTTGCGCACCAGCCGCGCGGTGTTGGCGTCGGTGCCGTCGAGTATCAGCTGGACTTTCGCGTCGCCGCCCGCGAGGTCCCGCGCGTAGTCGCGTGGAATGACGAGCGCCGCCCACACGGTCCCCCGCTGGATCGATGCCGCGAGCGCGTGGCGATCGCGGTAGCGCACGACGACCTCGAA
>JADGRS010000342.1 GCA_017880705.1 Burkholderiales bacterium | reverse complement strand
AGCGCGGACCCCGCGAGGAGCGCGAGGAGCGCGACGCCCCCGAACGCCCATCTCGCCTTCACCGCGGCCCCCGGGGGAGAGTTTCGGTCGCTTGCGGGATTACTTGCAGGGCCGCACGCTCACGGTTCACGGGTTTCCTCTTCGACCCAGCGCAGGTATTCTGCGAGGCCGTGCTCGATCGGCCAACCGACGATCTCCGGAAGCGAATAGGGATGTCGCTTGCGGATCGCGGCGGCGAGCTCCGGGAATCGTTCGCGAGTGGACTTGACGAGGAGAGGATATTCGGTGGCCTCCTCGTCCTTGCCCTCCCATCGATAGAACGAAGTCACCGGCGCCAGGACGTTCGCGCAAGCGGCCAGCCGCAGCCGGACCAGCTCGCGCGCGAGATTGAAAGCGGACTCGGAGTCGGGTAGGTTGGTGAGCACCGCGATGACGGTCACTGGGGCCCTCGGGCGGCAGGTACGGCGATGGAGAAGGTGCTAGGCGATGCGGCTATTGCTGATGGTGATTTTACTGGGATTCCCCTTGCTGGAAGTCGTGGTGCTGGTGCGGCTGAGCGAAACCCTGGGCTGGTGGATCCTCGCCTGGGTCGTCCTCGCCGCCTGCGCCGGCATGGCTCTCATCAAGGAAGCGCGTTTCGCGATGCTCGCGCGCCTCGCATCCGGCCTGGCGCAGGGGAGCTTCTCGATCGTCGCGCTCACCGATAGCGCGCGAACCGTGCTCGCGGGGCTGCTCCTCATTTTTCCCGGCGTCGTCTCGGACCTCATCGCCATCACCCTGCTACTCCTCCCCGGACCTCGCTTCATCGCCGACTCGGCCGCGCGTCGCGAAGCCGAGGGCAATCTCATCGAAGGCGAATTCCGCCGCACTCGCTGAAGCCATTGCCTGAATCTCCATACTCCGGCCGCGAGGTTCGCCTCGAGCCGAGTGGTCATGCGTTCCGTGTCGAACCGGGCGAGACCATTCTGGCCGCGGCGTTGCGCCAGGGCATCGGCCTGCCGTACGGCTGCCGCAACGGCGCCTGCGGCGCCTGCAAAGGCGTTCTGCGCTCCGGTGAGCTCTCTTACGACGAGTACCAGGAGCGCGCGCTCCACGACCACGAGAAGCTCGCCGGCAAGGCGCTCACCTGCTGCACCCATCCGTTGACCGATGTCGTGTTCGAGGTGCGCGAGCTGAGCGGCGCCAAGGACCTCGCCATCCGCACCATGCCCGCGCGCGTGGAGAGGGTGGAGAGGCCGGCCGAGGATGTCGCGGTCCTCTATCTGAAGCTGCCCACCGGCGAGCGCCTGCAGTTCCTCGCGGGCCAGTACATCGACATCCTGCTGAAGAGCGGCAAGCGACGCAGCTTCTCGATGGCCAATGCGCCCCACGACGACCAGCTGATCGAGCTTCACGTTCGCAAGGCCCCGGGCGGCGCGTTCTCGAGCTACGTGTTCGACGAGATGAAGGAGCGCGCCATCCTGCGTTTCGAGGGCCCCCTCGGCACCTTCTACCTTCGCGAGGATTCGGACAAGCCGATGATCTTCGTCGCGGGCGGCACCGGATTCGCGCCGATCAAGGCGATCATCGAGCACGCTTTCAGCCATGGCGACGACCGGCCCATCGTCCTCTACTGGGGCGTGCGGTCGCTGCGCGACCTCTACATGCCCGGATTGCCGATCGAATGGCAGCGCGACCATCCGAATTTCACGTATATCCCGGTTCTTTCCGATCCGCTGCCCGAGGATCGATGGCAGGGACGCACCGGGCTCGTGCACCAGGCCGTGCTCGATGACTTCGCCGACCTGTCGGGCTACCAGGTGTACGCGTGCGGCGCGCCGGGCATGACCGACGTCGCGAGGAAGACCTTCGTCGAGGAGCGCAACCTTCCCGAAGACGAGGTCTACTGCGACGCGTTCACGCCGTCGGTGGATCCGAAGAAATAGCCGCGCCCCTGCGCAGGGCCTCGCGCTCGCGCAGCACCTTGCGCTGGACCTTTCCGGTGGTAGTCATCGGCAGCTCCGCGACGAACTCGATCTCGCGCGGCTGCTGGTACGGCGTGAGATGGCGCTTCACATGGTCCCGGATGGAATCCTTCAGCGCGTCGCTCGCCGAGTGTCCGGGCGCGAGCAGCACGAAGGCCTTGATGAGCGAGCCGCGCGTCTCGTCGGGGATCGGTATCACCGCGCAGTTGGCGACCGCGGGATGGCGCACGAGGCAATTCTCGATCTCCGTCGGGCCGATCCGATAACCCGCGCTCTTGATCATGTCGTCGGCGCGACCGTGGTACCAGAGATATCCATCGGCGTCGGCCGCCGCCTGGTCGCCCGTGCGGCACCAGTCCCCGGCGAATTTCGCCGCGGTCGCCCCGGGATCTTCCCAATAGCCGAGGAAGAAAACCGGATCCGGCGTGCCGTCGATCCAGTTTCGATTCAGCGCCACGTCGCCTACCACTCCCGGCGCGACCTCGCGCCCTTCCTCGTCGATCACGGCGATGCGATGGCCGGGGTACGGCCTGCCCATGGAGCCCGGCCGCACCGGCCACAGCGCCTGGGAGTTGCCGACGATGTAGTTCATCTCGGTCTGCCCGAAGATCTCGTTCACGGTGACGCCGAGCTCCTCGCGCGCCCAGTGAAACACCGCGGGGCCGAGCGCCTCGCCGCCGCTCATCATCGAGCGCAGGTCGAGCTCGAAGCGCGCGCGCGGGTTTGGATGCTCCTTCATCATCATCTTGAGCGCGGTCGGGAAGAGGAACGCGTTGCGCACCGCGTACTTCTCGAGCAGGTAGAAGGCCCGCCCCGGATCGAAGCGCCCGCGATAGCCGAGGATCGGCTGCCCGTGGTAGAGCGTCGGCATCAACGCATCCCACAGCCCGCCCGTCCACGCCCAGTCGGCCGGCGACCAGAAGAGATCGCCCTCGCGGGGAAAGCCGTCGTGCGAATGCTCGAAGCCGGGAAGGTTTCCGATGAGCGCGCATTGCGGCAGCAGCGCGCCCTTGGGGGGGCCGGTCGTGCCGCTCGTGTAGATGATCGCCGCGGGATCGCTCGCCCTCGTGCCGACCGGCGTGAAGTGGCGCGAGGCCTTCGCGAGCGTTTCGCGCCAGTCGAGCACGCCATCGCCCCTCGCCCCGGCCGTGCCGATCACGTGCGCGAGCGAAGGAAGGCGCGCGCGAATCGCTTCGAGACTCGCGAGCGCCTGCGCATCCACGACCACCGCCCTCGCGCCGCTATGGGACAGCCGATACTCGAGCGCATCGGGGCCGAACAGGAACGAAAGCGGAACCGCGATCGCGCCCATCTGGAAACAGGCGAAATACACGATCGCGGTCTCGGGGCGCTGGGGAAGGATGAGGGCGACGCGGTCGCCCCGCGAGATTCCGAGCGCCCCGAGCGCGTTGGAAAGGCGATTGGCCGACTGCAACAGGTCCCAATAACTCCACGCCTGGGTCTCGCCCGATTCGTCTTCCCAGTACATCGCGAGCCGACGGCGGTCCTTCGCCCACCGCCGGCATGCCCACTGCGCGATGTTGAAGTCCGCGGGAACGTTCCAGCGGAAGGCCTCGTAGATCTCGCGATAGCGATCGTGCACGGGGCGGCGCGAAAGGGGCTAGCGAACCAGCGCCGCCTCGATGTCGGCGAAGGAGCGCGCCACCTCGAAGGTCTGCAGCTCGACGCCGAGCTGCCGCGCGAGCTGCGACGTCGAGAAGATGCCGCGGATGCGGCGTCCACCCTCCTCCGCCACGATGAGGTGCCTGCGCCCGACCGCCTGCAGCGTGGCGACGATGTGGCCCACGCGCATCTGCGCCGCGTCGAGCAGGGGGAGCGCGTCGAGAGTCGAAGCCGGCGTCATGATGTCCTCCACGAGG
>JADGRS010000341.1 GCA_017880705.1 Burkholderiales bacterium | reverse complement strand
CATCTAGTTGAATCCGCAGGAACGCCAATCGCGCCTCGTCGGCGCGCTCCTCGTCGCCGCCGGCGCCGTCGCCTTTTCCGGCAAGGGCGTCATCATCAAGCTCGCCTATCGCTACGGCGTCGACGCCGTCACCCTGCTTGCGCTGCGCATGCTCCTGAGCTCGCCGTTCTTCGCGGCCCTGGGCTGGTGGGCCGCGCGCGGCGGCGACATCGAGCCCCTCTCATGGGCCGATCGCCGCACGCTCGTCGTGCTGGGGCTCGTCGGTTACTACCTCGCGAGCTACTTCGACTTCCTCGGGCTGCAGTACGTGACGGCGGCGCTGGAACGCCTGCTGCTGTTCGTGCACCCGACCTTCGTCGTGCTCTTTTCCGCGATGCTCTTCGGACGGCGCATCACGCGCCTCGACGTGGTCGCGATCGTGCTCTCGTACCTTGGCATATTCGTCGTATTCGGCAACGATCTGGCGACCCAGCCGGGAAATGTCGCGCTCGGATCCTTCTGGGTGCTGCTGTCGGCGCTCTTCTACGCGGCCTACCTGATCGGCAGCGGACGCCTCGTGGGCCGCGTGGGGACCCTTCGCTTCGCCTGCTACGCGGGGTTGATATCCTCGGTGGGCGTGGTGACGCACTTCGCGCTCACACGCGACGTTTCCCTCCTGTTCGCCCAGGCCGCGCCGGTCTACTGGCTCGCGCTGCTGATGGCGCTGGCCTCGACCGTGTTGCCGATCGTGATGACGATGGAAGGCATCCGCCGCATCGGCGCCGCCCACGCCTCGATGGTCGCCTCGGTCGGCCCCATGGCGACCATCTTCCTCGGCGCGATCTTCCTCGGCGAGCGCATCACCGCGGTGCAGGTGGCCGGCGCATTGCTGGTGCTCGCCGGCGTTCTCTCGATCTCGCTGCAGAGGAAATGAATGGGTGTCAGGTACGCATTTTCGAATTCGTACCCGGTACGAATTTCGCCCGATTGCCCCCGGTCTATAATTGCGCCTCGATTTCCGTCTCGATTCCCAAGGAGTTGCAATGAAGAAGCCCGTACGCGTCGCCGTGACCGGCGCCGCCGGCCAGATCGGCTACAGCCTGTTGTTCCGGATCGCCAGCGGCGAGATGCTCGGCAAGGAACAGCCGGTGATCCTGCAGCTGCTCGAGATCCCCGACGAGAAGGCGCAGAAGGCGCTGAAGGGCGTGATGATGGAGCTCGACGATTGCGCCTTTCCGCTGCTGCAGTCGATGGTCGCGGCTTCCGATCCGAAGGTCGCGTTCAAGGACGTGGACGTCGCGCTCCTCGTCGGCGCGCGGCCCCGCGGCCCGGGCATGGAGAGGAAGGACCTCCTCGAGGCGAATGGCGCGATCTTCGTGCCGCAGGGCAAGGCGCTCGACGAGGTGGCCTCCCGCGACGTGCGGGTGCTCGTGGTCGGCAATCCCGCCAACACCAACTCGCTCATCGCGATGAAGAACGCGCCGTCGCTCAAGCCCCAGCAGTTCACCGCGATGATGCGGCTCGATCACAACCGCGCGCTCACGCAGGTCGCGCAGAAGCTCGGCAAGCCGGTGACCTCGGTGAAGAAGATGACCATCTGGGGCAACCATTCGGCGACGCAGTATCCCGACGTATTCAATGCGCAGGTCGACGGGCAGAACGCCGCCAAGCTCATCAACGACCAGGCGTGGATCGAGAGCACGTTCATCCCGACCGTGCAGAAGCGCGGCGCCGCGATCATCGAGGCGCGCGGGCTCTCGTCGGCGGCGTCCGCGGCCAACGCGGCGATCGACCACGTTCGCGATTGGGTGAACGGCACGCCGGCGGGCGACTGGGTCTCCATGGGAATTCCGTCGGACGGCAGCTACGGCATCCCCGAAGGCCTGATGTTCGGCTATCCCACCACCTGCTCGGGCGGGCGCTACGAGATCGTGAAGGGGCTGGATCTCGGCGACTTCGCCAGGGGAAAGATCGCCGCAACCCACAAGGAGCTGCAGGAAGAGCGCGCCGCAATCCAGCACCTGCTGAAGTGACCGGGTGCAGGCTGCGGCGAAATGGATTTCAGTCGGTATCGACGGCGATGACGATGGCGGCGATGAGCAGCGTGATCGTCATCCCCAGCATGGTGATGGCGGCCGGCGTGAGGCCGCGCGAAGCGACGAGATCGACCATGCCCTGGGCGGCGTTGACGCCATCCGGAGCGAAGAGCCACGCGAGGGCGCTCCCCAAGGCGGTCGAGCCGAGCACCAGCACGGGCTTGAGCCACGCGCGGCGCGCGGCATAACGCGCGGGCGAGGGCAGCGGCAGGGCGTTCATCACTCGCATGGTGAAGCCGTCATCGCCGATCGTCGCGCGGGCGTCGCGCCTCAGGATGCGGTCGAGCCTGTCGCCATCGTTCGAAATCATGGTCATCCTTTCCTGGAGACGAGCCGGGCGCGCAGTTTCGCTTTCGCGCGCAGCACGTGAGTCTTGACGGTTCCGAGAGGCAAGCCCAGCGCCACGGCAGCCTCCTCATGCGAAAGATCGGCGTAGTAGCAGGCGCTGATCGCGGCACGCTCGCCGTCGCTGAGCGTCGCCATGGCGCGCTCGAGATCGAGCCGCGCTGCGATGTCCGGAAGCTCGTCGTACGCCTCGGAGCCCGCGGGCAGGGCGTCGTCGTCGACCTCGAGATTCACCTCGCGCTTCTTGCGCGCCTCGCTTTGCCACGCGTTGAAGGCGATGCGATAGATCCACGTCGAGAAGCGCGCCTCGAAGCGGAAGCGCGCGAGATTCTTCCACGCGAGCACGAACGTTTCCTGGGCGAGGTCATCGGCGAGCGCGATGTCGCCCCGGGTGAGCCGGCGCAGCACGGTGCGCACCTTCGATTGGTGACGCGTGACAAGCTCGGCGAAGGCTTTCCGGTCCTCGTGCTCGAGAATCGCAAGGATGAGCTCGGCGTCGGTGGACGCCGCTGCAGGAGCCATCGGGGATCGCAAGGAAGGGGGAAGCCTCAGCCCTTCGCGCGCGTCTCGATCTTCCACGCGATGAGCAGCGCCACTCCCATGAGCCCCGGGATGAAGCCGATCGACCAGGGCCCGTTCACCTCGCGCAGGAAGATCCCGAGCGCTATGCCCAGCGCCACCAGGACGAGGCCTCCCCGCAGTCCGGCGTCGGAGGGATTCTGCCGCGCCGGCGGCTCGAGAAGCTCCGGTGGTATCGGCAGGCCCTTCTCGGCGAGCCTCACGATCGTGTCGTGGGTCATGCGCTGCCGGCGATGCTTGTAGTACAGGATGATCGCCACCAGCAGCAGCGGCAACGCGAAGGTCACCAGCATGCCCACGATCGGAATCAGGGCGGCTGCGCTGTTCTTGTCCATCGAAATCTCCAGGGGCCAGGACGGCCAACATTTTCGGGTGTCCCCAAGGGGGCGGAAAAAACCGCCGTGATCGGAATACCCCTTGGATGCGTCTGTTATCACTGATGGATTCACCGCCGCGGGTCAGCCGCGGAGGGGGTCCAAGCGTAGTATGAAGGTTGCAACCGAGGAGATCGCCATGAAGCAAGCGCTGCTCGCACTTCCCGCCCTCGTCACGCTCGCCCTTGCCGGATGCGCCACGGACGGCAACACCAACAACCAGTACGCCCAGGCCGACTGCAAGGTCTATCCGATCACCACCATGAGCTACACCGGGGTGAGGGATCCGAAGGTCGATTCCCTCGATCAGCGCGCCGCCGAAGGCGACCTCGCGACCTCGAAGTACCGCTTCCGGACCCTCGCGCGCGCCGGCAGCGCCAACAACAACCTGGAAGACCTTCTCCGCGACTGCCGGTAGGGCTTTCCCTAGCCCGTGGTGAGCTCCTCCGTGACGCTCTCCATGATCCCGGGCTCCTGAG
>JADGRS010000340.1 GCA_017880705.1 Burkholderiales bacterium | reverse complement strand
GGCCATGTCGTCGCCGAGATGTACTCTCCGCACACTTTCCCCCGGGGGAAGGGCGACTTCTCGACGATCGCGACGGCCCAGCCGGCACGCACCAACCCGATCGCCGCCGTCGCGCCCGCGGGCCCGCCGCCGATCACCAGGGCATCGACACTATTCACGACACGCGCGCGGCGACGAAAACGTGGCTGAAGGGCGCGCGCGCCGCCTCGCGCAGCGTCCATCCCGCGGCCACAGGCCACAGCGATGAAATCTCGGTGCCCGCGAATCCGGCGCGCACGCTCACGACCGCGTCGTGCCGGCTCACGTCGTTGCAGCCGATCGCGCCGAGAAGCCGCGCGCCCGCGAGCGCGATCGACGAGCGCCGCGGCTCGCAGGCGACGAACAGCCGCGTTCGCCGCGCCACGAGCGCGAGCATCGCCCCCAGCCGCGGCGGCTCGAAGTGATGCAGGAAGAGGTTCGCCACCATGACTTCGATCGGCGGCGATCGCTCGAGCCACTCGAACGCATCGCACTGCGCCGACTTGACGGTCCATCCGCGCGCGGCGAGGCCTGCCTGGGCCTCGGGGCCGACCACATCCTGGCGATCGACGAGATGCGCTTCGACATCGCGCCGGGCCATCCGGGACGCGAGACGCGCGAGGAAGGCGCCGCTCCCCGCGCCGATCTCGGCGATGGAAGCGAATCCCGACGGCAGCTCGCGCTCGATCTCGCGCGCGACGATTCGCGCATTGCCCATGAGCGCGTTGATGCGCTCGAGGTCGCGGCGCGAGCGCTGCGCGCGCGGATCGTGCGCCGGAAGCTCGTCGAGCCATTCCGCTTCCACGCGCCGGATGGACATGATCGATCAGCTCACGCGAAGGAGCGCGCCATGGCAGCTGAATCCCGCGCCGAACGAGGACATCCACCACCATCCCGGCCGCGGATTTCCGGCGAGCGCCGCTTCGAGGACGAAGAGCACGAACGGGCTCGAAAGATTCCCGAACTCGCGCAGCACGGCGCTACTGTGCCGGATCGCCTCCTTGTCGAGCCCGATGGCGGACTGGAGCTCGGCCAGCACGCGCTTTCCGCCCGCGTGCAGGATCCACGTATCGATCGCCTCCCGCGGCAACGCCTCGCGCGCGAGCACGTCATCCATCACCGCGCGCGCATGGGTTCCCGCGAGCTTCGGCACCGGAAGCGTGAGGATATTTCGCAGCATTCCGCCGCGCTGCTCGAACCGCAACGCATCGCGTTCCCCGGGATTGTGCAGCGAGCCCGTCGCCTTCCACTCGACGCTCGGCGCGCCGCCGCGGGGCGCGTTCGAGAGCACCGCCGCGCCCGCGCCATCGCCGAAGAGGCACGCGCTCACGAGCACTCCAAGGTCGCCGTCGAGATAGAACGCGGCGCTGCAGACCTCGACGCAGATCGACAGCACCTTGCCGGCGCGCTTGGACGCGAGCAGCGCTTCCCCCGCGCGCAGGTTGGGCAGCGCCGCGCCGCAGCCCTGTCCCACGAGGTCGAGGTGGAACGCGTCGCTGCGCAGGCCGAGGCTCTCGCCGACGTAGCTCGTGAGCCCCGGGCAGAGATAGCCCGTGCACGTGCTCACGATGACGGCGTCGACCTCGCTAGCCTCGATCCCCGCGCAATCGAGCGCGCGCGTTGCCGCCCGGGATGCGAGCAGCGGCGCGTTCTTCTCGAAGCGCCGGTACAGCGTATCGGGGTCGAGCTCGAAGATCTCGTCGAGCGTCTCCAGCGCGAGGGAGCGGCGTTCGATGCCGTGATCGTGGTTGAGTATTCCCTGCAGGACGGCGCGCGTGCGCGGAGTGATCTCGGGGCGATCGGCGCGTTGCAGCGCTTCCCAGCAATCGGTTTGCGTGAAGCTGCGCGGAGGAACCGCGGTGCCGAGGCCCGTGATGAACATCAGGGATTATCGCATTCATTTCATTCGATAGTGCGCGACCGCACCTTGATTCCATTGGAGCCCGTTGCCGGGGCGGTCGGGAACCTGCACCGCGCCGTCGGCGACCCCGAGGGACTCCTCGAGAATGGGCGCGGCCCAATCGACGTACTCCAGCCAATGCGCGGTGGGCGTCACCGCGAGCAAATGCGCGCTCACTTCCGGAAAGAGGTGCGATGACATTTCGATTCCATGGGCCTGCGCGAGCGCCGCGGCCCGTTGCCAGCCGGTGACGCCGCCGATTCTCTCGAGATCGGGCATCACGTAGTCGCACGCGTTCGCCGCGAGCGCCGTCTCCATCGCGTGGGGCTGCGAGAAGTTCTCGCCGATCTGGATCGGCGTGCGCAGCTCGCGCACGAGCGTGGCGGCGGCCGCGTAGTCGTCGTGGCGCACCGGCTCCTCGATCCAATAGACGCCCTCGTCGTCGAGCGCGCGCCCGCGCGCCAGGGCATCCGCCAGCGAGAGCGCCTGGTTGTAGTCGACCATGAGATCGATCCCCGCGGGAAGTTTCGCCCGCACCGCGCGCACCGCGGCGATGTCTTCCCCGAGCGTCGCATGGCCCAGGCGCAGCTTCACCGCCTTGAAGCCGCCTTCGAGAAGCTCCTCGGCTTCCTTCGCGAGTTTGTCGAGCGGCATCAGCCCGAGGCCGTTGCTGTTGTACGCGCGAATCTTTCGCGGAGCCCCGCCGAGAAGCGTCGCGAGCGGCAGCCCGGCGGCGATCGCGAGCGCGTCCCAGCACGCGATGTCGAAGCCCGCCATCGCCATGCGCACGATGCCCTGGACGCCGATCAGGGTGAAGCGCTTCGAGAGCGAAGCCCAGAGATCGACGGGCGCGACGCGCTCGCCCTTCACGACGCGCTCGACTTCGACGAGAAGGCTCGCGATCGCTGCCGCCGCGGCGGGGACGTAGCAGAAGAGCCACGCGTGGCCCGTGATGCCTTCTTCGGTCTCGACGTCGACGAGCAGGATCGGCGCGACCCGCAGGCTCGCGCGGCTCGTGCCGAGCACGCGCTTCATCGGCACCTCGACGGCGGTGGCGCGGATCGAGCGGACCGTGAGGCGCGGCGGCGTCGTCATTTGGCGGCGCCGTCGGCCTGCAGCGCGAGGATGTCGCATACCGCTTCGTTCGCGGGCGTGGGAAAGCCGCGCTCCTTGCCGAGCTGTACCACGCCGCCCGAGAGCCAGTTCACCTCGAGGCGATTGCCGCGCTCGAGGTCGTGGGCCATCGACGACGTCATGTCGACGGGAAGCCCGTCGGCGAACTTCAGGCGCTGCTCCGCATAGTCCACGGGAAGATCCACGCCGCAGGCGCGGCCGACGTTCACGACCTCGCGCATGAGCTCGAGCAGGAAGGCGCGCGTCCGCGGATTGCCGCGGATCGGGCCAATGGTGCTGCGCATCGCCGTCGTCGTGCCGGAGAGTCCGACGAGGAACACGTACTTCTCCCAGATGGCGCGGCGCACGTCGCCGCTCAATTCGGCGCTCGCCCCGGAATTCTGCAGCGCCTGGTGCAGGGCCTTCGCGCGCTCGGACGTCCTGCCGTCGTACTCGCCGATCACGATCCGCTGCATGGTTCCCACCTGCTTGATCACGCCGGGGCGCGCGAGCTGGGTCGCGACGTAGCACACGCCGCCCATCACCGCGCTCGCGGGCAGCACGCGCCGCAGGATGTCGTCCTTGATGACGCCGTTCTGCAGGGAGACGACGCCCGTGTCCGCGCCGACGATGGGCTTGATCGCGGCCGCCGCGGCCTCGGTGTCCCAGAGCTTCACCGAGAGAATCACGAAATCGACGGGGCCGACGCTCGCGGGATCGTCGGTCGCGTTCACCTTCGGAATGCGAATCGGGCCCTGGGCGTCGTTCTCGATCGTGAGGCCGTTGCGGCGCATCGCCTCGAGGTGCGCGCCACGCGCGATGAAGCTCACGTC
>JADGRS010000056.1 GCA_017880705.1 Burkholderiales bacterium | reverse complement strand
GGTGTCGGAACGGTCGTGGATGCGGCCATCGTCGACGGCTCCGCGCACCTCATGAACCTGTTGCTCGCATTCAGGGCCAGCGGCCAATTCTCGATGCAGCGCGGCAAGAGCCTGCTGGACGGTCCGCACTGGTTCGCGACCTATCGCTGCTCCGACGGCAACTTCATCACCGTGGGCGCGCTCGAGCCGCAGTTCTATGGGCTCCTCCTGCGCAAGCTCGGCCTCGACGCCGATCCCGCGTTCGCCGACGGCTACGACGCGAGCCGCTGGCCCGAGCTGAAGCAACGCTTCGCGGAGCTCTTCGCCACGCGCGATCGCGACGCGTGGTGCGCGCTCCTCGAAGGAACCGATGCGTGCTTCGCGCCGGTGCTCACGCCGGAGGAAGCCGCGCGCCATCCGCACATCGTCGATCGCGGAATCTACGGCGAGCGCGAAGGAATGCTGCAGGCCAATCCGGCGCCGCGATTCTCCGGCCCGCGTGCCGTTCCCGGCCCGGTTCCCAGGCGAGGCGAGCATGCCGACGAGATACTTCGCGCCGCCGGATTGTCCACGGCCGAGATCGAAGCGTTGCGCGCCGGCGGCGTGATCGCCTGAGCTACGCGGCGATCTCTTCGCGGCGTGCCCGCAGGCTCGTGCCGATGCGCTGAACGAGCCGCGTGTCCATCGCCACCCATAGCATCATGGGCACGACGCTGGGAAAGATGAGCGTGCCCAGCTGGAAGCCGAGCGCCGCGAGGGTTCTCGACGCGGCGCCCGCCGCGATGAGCGGCGCTCCCGTCGGGCCCGCGAGCGCGCCGAGCTGCACCGCGACCTCGCTCGCCACGCCGATCGCGGCGAGCGCCGTGAGAATGGCCGCGCCGCCGAGGGCTTTCACCGCGATGCGCCTCGGCCGCGACGCGAGCAACAGGGCGAGAAAGAATGGCAGCCCATAGGTTTGCTTGCGCGGATCGGCGGGAATCTCGAGCACGGCGGCGGCGGACATCCGGTTGCGATAGCGGGTGGTGGCGTCCATCGTGATCTCGAAGAGCACGCTGCCTGCCCGCCAGGACGGATGCGCTCGTTCCACGGGTTCCGCGATCTCGAGGATTCGCGCCGCGCCCCAGGCCGCGGCGATCGACACCGGTTGCGTCGCCGCGTACCACAGCGCGAAGGCGACCACGCTCCAGCCGATCACGCGCAGCGCGAACGCGGCGATTTCTCGCGGCCGCGGAACGGCGCTCACGCGGCGGCTTCGTTCAGGCCCGCGGCCGGATGCGGAAGCGCCCGCAGCCACAGCAGCCACACGATCAATGCATCGAGCATGATCAGCACCTGCCATGCGTACAGGTGCGCCCATTCGAACACGTCGCGATTCCATTGCCCGATGTAGAAGAGGCTCACGATGCGCACGAGGTTGAGCGCCTGGATCGCGACGACGCCCACCGCGACCCCCGCGAGGCGGTGCTTGAGCGGCGCGGGATAGGCGAGCATCGCCGCGGCGAGGACGATCATCGCCTCGATGCCGTTGCAGCCCGCGAGGATGGTGACGCCGAAGCCCCCCGTCGCCTGCGTGATCGTCGGCCCGACGGCGACCACGTTGTGATCGAACGCGCTCATGGTCGTCGTCGCGGTGCGGGCGACGAGGGCGGTCCACGGATCGACGACCCAGCGCTGTCCGGGAGGCGTCAGCTCCGCGGCGAAGAGGGTGACCACGATGACCGCGAACAGGATTCCGAAGCGAAGCACCATAATCCCCAAATTGAGCATCCAATGACCGCTCATTTTGCACCACGCATCACTGCCGTGGACCCGACATGAACCTTCTCGAATCGATCGCCGCGACCGGCGTCTTCCTTGGCGCCGCCGCCCTTCCCGCCCATGCGCAGAGCGACGCCATGGTGCACGAGCATCCGATGAGCATGCAGGCGACGTTCGGCTCCTACCCGATGACGCGCGAGGCGTCGGGGACGAGCTGGCAGCCGGACTCTTCACCCCACGGTGGCGTGATGGGCATGTGGGGCGAATGGCAGACGATGGTCCACGGCTTCGTCGACGCGATCCACGACCGCCAGGGCGGCCCGCGCGGCGACGACAAGTCGTTCAGCGCGAGCATGTTGATGCTGATGGCGCAGCGGCCGCTGGGGAGCGCAACCCTCGGCTTGCGCGGGATGTTCTCCCTCGATCCCTTGATGGGGAAGGCGGGATACCCGTTGCTGCTCCAGACCGGAGAGACCGCCGACGGACGCGCCCCGCTCATCGACCGCCAGCATCCCCACAACTTCTTCATGGAAATGGCGGCAAGCTACAGCGTGCCCGTGGGCGACGGCAACTCGGCGTACCTGTACGCGGGACTTCCGGGAGAGCCCGCGCTCGGCCCGCCCGCGTTCATGCATCGCTTCTCGGGGCTCGACAATCCCGAGGCGCCGATCACCCACCACTGGCTCGACTCCACCCATGTCACCAATGGCGTCGTGACGCTGGGCTACGTCGCGGATCGCTTCAAGATCGAGGGCTCGCTCTTCCATGGCCGCGAGCCCGACCAGTATCGCTATCGGATCGAGCCGGGCGCGCTGGACTCCCGATCGCTGCGGCTCTCGTACAACCCGACGCAAGACTGGTCGATGCAGGCGAGCTACGGTTACATCAAGAGCCCGGAGACCTTGTCGCCGCAAGTGGACGTGCGGCGCACGACCGTATCGGCTTCCTACAATGTGCGGCTCCCGGCCGGGCTGTGGCAGACGACGGCGGCGTGGGGCCGCAATGCTTCCCGCCCCGGCGTAAGCCTCGATGGCTTCCTCGTCGAGTCGGCGGCGTCGATCGGCGGGCGCGACACGTTCTTCGGGCGCGTGGAGCACGTCGCCAAGGACGAGCTCTTCGGCGAGGACGCGCCGCAAGCCGGCCGCGTGTTCACCGTCGACAAGATGACGCTCGGCTACATCCGCGATTTCCCCGTCGCGGGGAGCGTGAAGATCGGAGTGGGCGCGCTCGTGAGCGGGTATCGGCTGCCGAGCGCGCTCGAACCCGCATACGGCTCGCATCCGATGTCGTATATGGTCTTCGCGCGGCTCAAACTGGACTAGCGACAGCTCGCGTCGCTTCAGTGCCGGGTGAGCACTTCGCGCGTTCTTCGTTTCGCCAGGATCGGGACGAAGGCCTTCACCGTCGCATACGAGTGCAGCAAGTCGAGCTGCTGCATGTACACGTTCTTGACCTCTTCGATGGGGCGTTCGGTCTGGCGGGCGATGTCCGCGATGGCGGTCTGGGCGCCGATAGCGCGAGTGCGCGGGTCGAGCGGTATGTCGTCGGGTGCCATGAAGGGGGAAATTCCGTCTATTTGGGAGGCTTCACACTTTTCTGGAACATGTAGGTCACCGCCGCGCGCATCTCGTCGTCGGTGAGATCCGCCATGCCGCCGCGCGCGGGCATCGCGCCGTGTCCGTGGATCGCCGAGCGCACCACACTGTCGAACCCGAGCTTCGCGCGCTCGATCCACGCACTCTTGTCGCCGATGCGGGGCGCGCCGTTCAGCCCGGCGCCGTGGCACTTCACGCATTGCGCCTGCACGATCTGCTCGCCCGTGCGCGCGGCGGGAAGGGCCCGGCGATCGATCGGTTCCACCCAGCTGCCGCCGGAATGGTTGACCATGTAGGTGATGGCGCGCTTGATCTCGAGGTCCGTGAGGCTGAGACTGCCGCCGTGCGGAGGCATCTTGCGCACGCCTTCGAGCGCGTGGCTGGTCAAGCCCGAGAGACCGAGTCGCTCGCGCTTCTCCCACGCCTTCGCGTCGCCGATCTTCGGCGCGCCGTCGCGTCCTGTGGTGTGACAGGTCGAGCAGACGTTCTCGACGATCTCCTGTCCGCTGCGATCGCCGCTCGCGGCGGAATGCTGCGCCGCCGCCATCGCGGCCAGGGCCAGGGCCGCCACCCATGCCGGTCGTGCCCGTCCTTTCACATCCATTGCGAATCTCCCGTAGAGCGTTTCTGCTCCCTTTTCATTCTGCCATGGTTAACGCAACCGCCATTTGCCGCATGACCCGGATCAAGCAATCGCGCGTTTCTTTACCGGCAGGGAGAGTCGACCGGATTGACGTGCCTCAAGCCGCGGCGAACGGGGGCCGTCACAATGTAACGGGCGGCTGCGCAACAAGAGGACACGATGGGGAAACACGAAGTGATCGTCATCGGCTCGGGCATCGGGGGCCTCGCGGCTGCCGCGGCGCTCGCCAAGCGCGGGCGGCGCGTGCTCGTTCTCGAGCGCCATTCGGTGCTGGGCGGCCTCACGCAGACATTCCGGCGAGGCGAATACACCTTCGCGGTCGGTGTGCACTACGTCGGCGGCGTGGGAGACGTTCCCGGGCCCGACGGCGCATTCGGCCGCCTGCTCGCGCAGCTCACCGACGGCCGGCTGCGCTTCGCCTCCATCGGGTCGCCCTACGACATCATCCGCCTGCCGGGGCTCGAATTCCCCGTCGAGGCGCCGCGCGCGGCGTTCATCGCGCGGCTGAAGGCTTCGTTCCCCCGGGAGATCGAGTCCATCGACGCGTACTTCGCCGCATGCGACGAGGCGAAGCGCTCGGCGACGGCCGCCTTCGCCGCCAACGACGCGCCGGGTGCGCTGGGCTCGGTCATGGGATGGATCAACGCGGGGCGGATGCACCGCGCGATCGCGACGACCACGGCCGATGCGACGAGCGCAATTCGCGATCCGCGGCTGGCCGCATTGCTCTGCGCGCGTTGGGGCGACTACGCGATTCCACCGGAGCGCTCGCCGCTCGCGGTGCATGCGACGGTCCTCGGCAGCTACGACGCCGGCGCCTTCTATCCCGTGGGCGGGCCGGCGCAGTTCGCTTCCGCCCTCGCCGAGACGATCCGTGCGGCGGGCGGCGAGTTGCGAACCGGCGCGACGGTGCAGGGCATTCGCGTCGACAAGGGGCGCGCGGTCGGGGTCGAGCTCACCGACGGAACGGCGATCGCGGCGCCGGCCATCGTCTCGGACATGGGCGCCCTCAACACCGTCGCCTCGCTGCCCCAGGGCGTGGGCCAGGAATGGCGTCACGAGGTCGAGGCGCTCGCATCCACGCTTTCGTACGTGAGCCTGTACCTGGGACTTCGCGGCGACATCCGGGCGTTGGGTGCCTCGCCGGCGAACGTCTGGATCTACGAGAGCGAGCACGTCGGCCGCATCTGGGACCGGCCCCTGGACGATCCGGCGCCCGGTCTCTTCGTCTCGTTTCCCACCCTCAAGGATCCCTCGCATCGCGATCCCCTTCACCACACGGCCGAGGTGACCGTGCCTTGCAGATGGCAGGCGTTCGAGCGATGGGAGGGCGGGACCCCGCATCACAGGAAGCCGCTCTACGAGGCGAACAAGAGCCAGCTCGAGGCGCGGCTCCTCGCGCAGTTCAAGCGGCACTTTCCGCGGCTCGCGCCCATCATCGACTATCACGAGACGTCGACGCCGCTCTCGCAGGCCTTCTTCGTCGGGGCCCGCCGCGGCGCGATGGCCGGCCTGGAGATGTCGCGCAAGCGTCTCGAGAGCGAGGCGCTTCACGTGCGCACGCCCGTCCCCGGACTCTTCCTCGCCGGCCAGGATGCCGCGAGCCTCGGCGTGCAGGGAGCCTTCATGGGCGGGTACATGGCCGCCGCGGCGATCGAGCCGCGCCTCTGGGCGCAGATGGCATGAACGGCGCCTGCGCCTGGATCACCCATCGGGATTGCCGCCTGCACGAGATGGGCGAGGGGCACCCGGAGTGCCCCGAGCGGCTCGACGCGATCTCCGATTACCTCGTTTCCACGGGCTTGATGAACCTGCTCATTCCCTACGAGGCGCCCGCCGCCACGCCCGAGCAGCTGGGACGCGCGCACGCGATGCTCTACGTGCGCGAGCTGATGGCGAGCGCGCCGCGCGAGGGCTACCTGCAGCTCGATCCGGACACGTCGATGAATCCGCATTCGCTCTCGGCCGCGCTGCACGCGGCCGGCGCCGCGGTGCTCGCGACGGACCTGGTGCTGGGGGGCGAGGTGCAGCGCGCCTTCTGCGCGGTGCGGCCCCCGGGACACCACGCGTCGCGCGAAGCGGCGATGGGCTTCTGCCTCTTCAACAACGTCGCGGTCGGCATCCGGCACGCGCTCGACTTCCACGGCCTGCAGCGCGTGGCCCTCGCCGATTTCGACGTGCACCACGGCAACGGCTCCGAGGACATTCTCGCGGGCGACGAGCGCGTGCTCATGGTCTCGACGTTCCAGCGCGATCTCTATCCGTTCCTCGGCAACGTCCCGCTGGGGCTCAACATGGAAAACGTCGCGCTGGAGCGGGGGACCGGCGGCGCCGAGCTGCGCCGCGCGTTCGAGGACTCATGGCGCCCGCGACTCGAGGCATTCCGTCCGCAGCTTCTCTTCATCTCCGCGGGCTTCGACGCGCACCGCGCCGACGAAATGGGCGGGCTGCGGTGGGTGGAAGACGACGCTGCGGGGGCCGAAGCGCCGGAGTTCGCCCCGGGATCTTTGGCGGACGGCTTATCCATCAGGGCCGCGAGATTCGGCTTCAGTTTTTCCAACGCTTCCAGCATTACGGCACGCTCGGTTGCGAGCGACTTCTTCCATGTAACTTCTTCATCCCGGGCCAGTGCTTCGGTAATCAATCCGGCCATGAGCTGGCAGGTATGAACATCCTGTTCGGTGAAGGCCTGCGTGGTGGGATAGTAGAGCTCCAGGCCGCCGGCGACATCCCCGTCATGAAAAACTGGAACCGCGATCATCGACTGGATGCCGCGGCGGCGGCACTCTTCCGTATCAAGAAGAAATTCGGGATTGACATCGGCGCATCGGAAAACCTGGCCAGTCCGAAGACAGGCGACGCACAGCGCCTTGTCCATGGGAACGTCGGTTCCAGCGGGGAGAGTCAGGGTCCCAGAGGATGCCCGGTAACGAAGTTTCTTGCCCTCGAGTATGCCAATCGCAGCGCCGCTGGCTCGGGCAATCTGAACCAGGCGTTCTGCGACCAACGACATTGCGCTTTCCAGCTCGAGATGACGAACCTGAATCTGGTGCTGGGTCTCGACGATGTTTGCCAGAGTGAACGTGTAATCGCTGCTGGCGGCAGGTTCTGTTTCTTGCGTTTTCGGCGCGTCGGGTGCGGGAGTCGCACGCTCTGCAGCCTCAATCTGATCCCTCTTCAGCTCGAGGCCCAGTTCCATCTCCTGCAGTTCGCGGTTGTGCTCCTGCAGCACATAAGCCGCTTCCAGCAGCTTGGCGAGCGTCTGCTCGTCGAGAACTGGTTTGTCTTTTTCTTCGGACACGATTTCTTTGTCCACCAGTGGAAACCGTCCCATCGCACAGCCGGTCGATCTGGCCGAATGCGCCTATTCTAGTGCAAGTCCAGCGCCAACAGGGATGCAGCCAAGAGCTTCGCGCGGGGGATGTGCTTTTAGGGGGATCGATGCCTTGGGCTCCGTTGCAGGCGGAGGCCCTTCAAATCTGCCAATAGTTTACCGCCAGACGTGCCGACTTGCGAGTGTTCTTATGAGCGCTGGCGGGCAAGGCGGGCACCCGGTAACTACCCTCCAGTAACCACACTATTTAGCAAGAATTTGC
This sequence comes from Burkholderiales bacterium, assembly GCA_017880705.1. Lineage (GTDB taxonomy): Bacteria > Pseudomonadota > Gammaproteobacteria > Burkholderiales > Usitatibacteraceae > Usitatibacter. The sequence continues at coordinate 4,252 of JADGRS010000056.1, read as the reverse complement.
ACCCCGCTTGAGCCTTTTCCCTACTCGGCGACGAGAGACGGGTCCTGATCCTTCTCGCTGGATTCCGTTTTGCCACTGAGATAGAAGTGCACTGCGGGAGTGATGATGAGCGAGAGCACCATGGAGATGAGAACGCCGCCAATGACCGCGATCGCGAGAGGCTGCAGCATCTGCGATCCGGCGCCGATCGCGAAGGCCAGCGGCAGCATGCCCGCCACGGTGGCGAGGGCTGTCATGACGATGGGCCGCAGTCGGCGGCGCCCGGCTTGCAGCATGGCGTCTTCAGCGGGCAGGCCCAGAGCGCGCATCTTCTGATCGGCGTCCAGCAGCAGAATGCCGTTCTTGGCCACGATGCCGATCACCATGATCATCCCCATGAACGACGAGATATTGAACGTGGTCCGCGTGACCAGCAGGGCGATGAAAACGCCCGAGGTCGAGAGCAATGCCGACGAGAGAATAGCGACGGGCGCCGCGAACGTTCCAAACTCAAACAGCAGCACGATGAACAGCAGCAGGACCGCAAGGATCAGCACGATGACCAGGTCATGGAACGAGCGCTGCTGTTCCTGGTAGGTTCCGCCGTACTCCACGCGAATGCTGGACGGGATATGCAGGCCCGCCACGACTTTTTGCACGTCGGCCATGCCGCTGCCCAAGCTTCGACCCTCCAGGCGGGCGGTCACGGCGACGTCCCGTTGCAGGTTTTCACGGCGAACCTCGGTTTGCCCTGGGTTCTCAACCACGGCTGAGAGCGCGCCTAGAGTGGCCGTGTGTCCCGTGCTGCTGATCAGCAGCGTGTCGCGCATGGCCTCGAGCGAGGCGCGGTTGGCCGCGGGGAAGCGCACCCGAAGGGTGTAGGCACGATCATTCGTGACGACGGGCGTGGACGCGGGTTCGCCCTCTAAAATAGCCGACGCGTCGACGGCAACCTCTTCGGCCGTGAATCCGGCTCTGGCTGCGACGCTGGGGTCGACCTGAAACGTTATCGCGGGACCGCTGATCGTGTTGTCGATCCCATTCAGCAGGTCTACGACGCCATCGATCTTTCCGATAGCTTCCGCCACCTTGGGTGCCCACAGCTCCAACTGCTTGGGATCCTGCGAAAACAGCTTGATCTCGATGGGTTGTGGGGCGGAAGTGAGGTCGCCGATCATGTCCTGCAGAACTTGTATGAAATCGACATCGAGGGCGGGTTCCTCTTTCTTAATGTCGGCGCGTACGTCGGCCATGATGTCATCGATGCCGCGGGCGCGCTTCGCCTTCAGCTTTACCAGGATGTCACCGCTGTTGGATTCCGTCACCGCAGCGAGTCCAAGTTGCAAACCTGTGCGCCGCGACGTGCCCTCTACCTCAGGCAGTTGACGGAGCATCTGTTCGACATGGCTCACGACACGGTTGGTTTCGGCCAATGAACTGCCCGCTGGCATGATGTAGTCAATGACGAAGCCACCCTCGTCCATCTCCGGCAGCAAGTCGGAGCCGGAAAACCTATAGCAAACATAGGAAACGACAATCAACGCGGCGCTGAAAATGACGAGAAGCCGGGGTCGCTCGAGAGCACGCCGCAGCCAGCGTTCGTGAAAGTTCACGACGCGAAGAAAGAAGCCGCCCAGGTGTTTCTCCTCGGCGGCGAGCAACTTCCTCGGGTCATCTTCGTTCGCCTCGTTGCTGGTGGGTTCTGTAGTCGCCGAGCCGGATGATTCAGATTCCGGCGTCTGCGCACCGTCGTGCTCGCGGCGTCCCTTGATGAAGTATTGGCTCAGAGTAGGAGTCCAGGTCACTGCAAGAGCCAGAGACGTCAGCAGCGACACCGTCATGGTGACGGCCAGCGCGCGGAAGAAAACTCCAGTAACGCCGGTAATGGCGATCAGCGGAATGAAGACGACGACCGGGGTGATGGTCGATCCGATCAGCGGAACGGTAATTTCTTTCAGGGCACTTTGGATGGCTTCCAGCCGCCCCTGGCCTGCGTCGCGATGCAGGACGATGTTCTCGACGACGACGATCGCGTCATCGATCACCAGTCCCACCGCCGCAGCGAGACCGCCGAGCGTCATCAGGTTAAACGTCTGCCCCATCACCTTCAGAGCAATGAATGTGACCATGACGGTCACCGGAATAACGAGCCCTGCGACCAGCGAGGTTCCCCAGTCGCGCAGGAACACGACCAAAATGATCGACGCGAGTATCAGACCCAGCAGAATGGCATCCCGGACGCTCTTGATGGATTCGTCGACGATGACCGACTGATCGTAGAAAGGCTGAATCAGAACGCCGGGCGGCATCGCCTTGCGAAGGCGGTCGATTTCGTCGTGGACTTCCTTGGCAACTTGTACGGTGTTCCCGTCCGGCTGGCGGTTGATGTTGATGAGGACCGCAGGTTTCCCGTTTGCCGTGACAACGGTGTAAACGGGCTTCACGCCGGGCGCCACAGTGGCGACATCGCCTATCCTGACTGGAATTCCCGCGGGAGTATTCTTGACCACCGCATTCGCGATTTCTTCGGGGGTTTTTATCTGGCCATTGACCAAGGCTAGATCGAGCTGATGATTGCGCTCCAGCAATCCCGGAGAATCAATCAGATTGGTGCGCCGCACGGCGTCGAGAATGTCGGACACGGTGACGCTTGCCGTAAGCAACTTGGCAGGATCTGGGGTGATATGAAACTCAGGCTCTTGTCCACCCTGCACGATCACTGTGGAGACGCCTTCCAGACGGTTAAGCCGTGGTTTCATTTCATAGGTCGCCATCTCCCACAGCTTGGTCTGAGGCATACTGTCGGAGGTGAGGCTATAGCCAATGATGGGGAAGGCGGCGAACGTCAGACGGTGGGCATCGATCTTTACAGTGGGAGGAAGCTCTGGCTGCACGCGCGAAATGGCTGCGTTGACGTATTGCAGCGTCTGGAACATGTCGACGTCCCAGCGGAAATAAAGATCAACTTCGGCGGATCCACGACTGGTAATGGAGCGCACGGAGAGCAGTCCGGGCACGCTGTTGACGGCTTCTTCAATCGGCCGGGTCACGGTGACCGTCATCTGATCGATGGGCATGACCCCGTTATCGACTGCGATGAGCACGCGGGGAAAATCCGTGGAGGGGAACACCGACACCGGGATGGTGAAGGCGAGATAGGCCCCCAGCAGCCCCAGCGTCAGAATGACGAAGATCACTGGCCTGGAGTGCTGGGCAATCCAATGCTGGCCCGAGTTTTCGTCCATGGTGCTTCCGGCTTTCGGGGAGTTCAAGCAGATGCTCCGCTGAGGCTATTTTTCACTGGATCCCCCACTGGGAGCTTTCGATCCTTCCTTGGAACCCTGAGAGGCTCCTTCAGCCGGAGCTTCGGCGGCTTCGATCTTGATCTTGGTCTTGTCGGGTAGTCCGTAGGCGCCGGTAGCCACCACTTTGTCACTGGCCGTGACGCCGTCGAGAATCTGCACGTCGTCGCCGTTGCGGATTCCGAGTTTAACCGCCTTCTGATGCGCGCGACCGTCGGGGCCAGCGAGCATGACCGCTGTGGTTCCGTCCGGCGTAGTGATGACGGAACTTGCCGGCACGACGAGGGCATCTTTCACCGTCTGTGCCGTCAGAGACAGTTGCACGCTCGTGCCGGGTTTCAATTCATGCTTGGGATTCTTGGCCTCAAGCCAGACTTCGACGGTCGTGCTGTTGGGATCGAGCGCGGGACTTACAACCGTGACTTTGCCTTCGATCGGTTCATCGATGCCCGGCACGGTCATCGTTCCCTTGTCGCCGACCTTCAAGGCAGCCGCATCGTCCTGCGGGATGTGCGCCTTGGCGATGATCGAGGAAATATCCATCACCGTCAGTAGTGGAGTGCCTGCTGCTGCCATTTCGCCGGGATAGAGTGGACGGTCGGTGACGACGCCGTCGATTGGACTGCGGATTTCTGAGTAGCTGAGTTGCGCCTGGGCTCCCAGATACTTTCCTTTCGCCGATTCCAGTTGTCCTGCGGCAGACTTGAGCGCTTGTTGCTTGCCGATCGCCATGAGCGAATCGAGGTGCTTCTTGGCGATTGCATACTGGTTGCGTGCGGTAGTGATATCCACGCGCGACTGGTCAAGCTCCTTGCGAGGCAGTGCGCCTTGATCAAACAGTTGCTGGCGGCTCTCGAACACTTTCTCTTGTGCGTCGAGGGCCTGTTTGGCCTGCTGCTCGTCGGCTTCAGCTTTTTGGATCTCTTCCGGCAGGCTGGCCGCGGTAGTCGTCTCGTAAGCGGCCTCAGCTT
>JADGRS010000055.1 GCA_017880705.1 Burkholderiales bacterium | reverse complement strand
GGGCCAGCCGTGGAGCGTGGGAACCATCCATCCCGACGATTCGTTCGACGTGCTGCACGCGGGCGAGAGGCAGGGCACGGTGCGATGGGCGCTCATGGGCGAGCACAACCGGCTGAACGCGCTCGCCGCGCTCGCCGCCGCCCGCCATGTTGGAATTCCCGTCAAGGGCGGGATCGAGGCCCTCGGGCGTTTCGAGGGCGTGAAGCGGCGCATGGAGCTCAAGGGCACCGTGGGCGGCGTGACCATCTATGACGACTTCGCGCATCATCCGACCGCGTTCGACACGACGATCGCGGGGCTGCGAACGCGCGTGGGCGACGCGAGGATCGTGGCGGTGTTCGAGCCGCGCTCGAACACGATGAAGCTCGGGCGCATGCAGGAGCGGCTCGCGAAGAGCCTCGCCGGCGCGGACCTCGTCTACTGCCATGCGCACGACCTCGGCTGGGATCCGGCGCACGCGCTCGCGCCGCTCGGCACGCGGGCGTCGATCCACCACGAAATCGGCGCTCTCGTCGAGGAGCTGGGCCGCGCGCTGCAGCCCGGCGACCACGTGCTCGTGATGTCCAACGGCGGGTTCGGCGGCATCCACGACCGGCTCCTCGCGCGCTTGCGCCAGAGGGAAGCTTCCACCTACACGGGCTGATCATGAAGAGCTACTCCTATCGCCTCGTCAACGTATTCGCGCGCGAAGGCCGCCTCACCGGAAATCCGCTGTGCGTGTTCGAGGATGGCACGGGCCTCGACGACGCGACGCAGCAGGCGCTCGCGCGGCAGTTCAATCTTTCCGAGACGACGTTCATCCTTCCCTCCACGCGGGCGACCGCGCGCGTTCGCATCTACACGCCTTCGTATGAAATGCCCTTCGCGGGCCACCCGACGCTCGGTACAGCGCACGTGGTGCGCGACCTGAAGAAGTGCGGCGACGCGTTTGAGCTCGAGATGAAGGCGGGCGTCATTCCGGTCTCGGCGCGCGGCGACCGCTGGACGCTGCAGGCGAACGGCGCGCGCGCGCGGGTGCCTTCCCAATCGAAGGCCGAGCTCGCCCGGGTCCTCGGCCTCGCTGAAGCCGACATCGGAGAATCGCCGTTGTGGGTGAGCACCGGCCGCGAGCAGCTCGTCGTTCCGCTGCGAAGCGCCGAGGCGGTGCGAAACGCCCGGCCGCAGGGCGACGTGTTCTCGAAACTGAAGAGCGAGGATGGCCAGAGCATGGCGTACGTGTTCGCCGATTCCGGCGCGTCGGTCGAGTCGCGCTTCTTCTTCCCGAGCGGCCCCGCGATCCTCGAGGATCCCGCGACCGGCTCGGCGTGCGCGAATCTCGGCGGATGGTTCGTCTCCACGCAGCCCGGGGTCGCGGTGGAGCGCACCATCTCGCAGGGGGAGGCCGTGCGTCGGCCGTCGACGCTGTATCTTTCGGTGAAATACGGACCCGCGTCGCCGGCCGACCCCAGGATCCTGGTGGGCGGCGATGTGATAGAGCTCGGGCGAGGCACGGTGAGCCTGTGACGCGCGCGCGAGGCCCGGCAGCCGCTTGAAGACGATCGTCTACCTGCACGGCTTCGTGAGCTCGCCGCAGTCGAAGAAAGCCGTGATGCTCGGGGACTACCTGAAGAACATCATGTCCGGGATCGACTATCGGGTTCCCGCGCTCGCCGACCGTCCGGCGCGCGCCGTCGAGCAGGCGCGCGAGGTCTGCGCGGGGGTCGCCGCCGAAGACCTCACGTTAGTCGGCAGCTCGCTGGGCGGCTTCTACGCGACGGTGTTGGCCGAGCGCCTCGGCTGCCGCGCCGCGCTCCTGAATCCCGCCGTGAGGCCGCACCTGCATTTCGACCGCCATCTCGGGCCGCAGCGCAATCTCTACACGGGAGAGGAATTCGTCCTGGGCCGCGAGCACATCGACGAGCTGAGGGCCCTCGCGCCGCGCGAGATCTCGCGCCCCGAGCGCTACTGGCTCTTCGTCGAGACGGGCGACGTCGTCCTCGACTATCGCGAGGCGGTCGCGTTCTATCGGGGAGCGCTGCAGACCGTGGTGCGCGGCGGCGATCACGCGCTCGCCTCCTTCCCCGAGCACGTTCCCGAGCTGGTCGAGTGGGCTCGATCGCCGTGAACGTGATCGTGTAGCGTCGGGCCGTCCATGAAGCGTGATCGCGAAGCGTCGGGCCGTCCATGAAACAGGTTCTCTTCGAGGAGGACGGCGCGTTCCGCGTGGGCACGATTCTCGGGGAGAGCGGCGCCTCCTTCCAGGTCGAGGCCGCGCACGGCAAGCGCTCCAAGGTGAAGGCGGCGTCGATCCTCATGCGCTTCGATGGCCAGTCGCTCACCGCCTTCATGCCGCAGGCCCAGAAGCTCGCCGAGCCGATCGACCCGCAATTCCTGTGGGAAGTGTGCGGCACGGACGAGTTCGGCTTCGACGCGCTGGCGCGCGACTATTTCGGCCGCGCGCCCTCGCCGCAGGAGGCCGTCGCGGTCGCCCTCGCGCTGCATTCGCACCCGATGTACTTCTACAAGCGGGGCAAGGGGCGATACCAGGGCGCGCCGGAGACCAACCTCAAGGCGGCGCTCGCGGGCGCCGAGAAGAAGCGGCGCCAGCAAGAGCAGGTGGATGCATGGGCCGCGGAGCTCGCCGCGGGCCGCGTGCCCGAGCCGCTCGCGGGCAGGCTCGACGCCCTTCTCTTCAAGCCTGACAAGACGAGCCTCGAATGGCGCGCGCTCGACGCCGCCGCCACCGCGCTCGGCATGACGCCGCAGCGCGCGCTCGCGGCGGCGGGCGCTCTCTCCGGGCCCGAAGACTATTTCCTGCGGCGCTTCGCGTTCGAGCTCTTCCCGAAGGGCATGGGCTTTCCGGATATCGCTCCGGCCGCGATGCCCGCCGACCTGCCGGAAGCGGCGACGCCGGCGTTCTCCATCGACGATGCGGAGACGACGGAGATCGACGACGCGTTCTCGGTGCAGCGGCTCGAGGACGGCCGCTTGCGCGTCGGCGTGCACATCGCCGCGCCCGCGCTCCTCTTCGGCCGCGACCACGCCGTGGAGGCGATCGCGCGCGAGCGCCTGTCCACCGTGTACTTCCCCGGCGGCAAGATCACGATGCTCCCTCCCGGGGCCGTGGAAGCCGCGACGCTTGCCCGGAGCCGCCGCGTGGCCGCGGCCTCCCTCTACCTCACGCTCGACGCCGCCGGCACGCAGATCCTGGAATCGACCTCGCGGCTCGAGTGGGTGGCGGTCGCCGAGAACCTGCGCCTTGCCGATCTCGACACGCGCATGGGCGACGAGGCGGTGGCCTCGGGCCGGATCGAAGGCCCCCATGGCGAGGATCTTTTCGTGCTGTGGCGCCTCGCGCGCGTGCTGAAGTCGCTGCGCGGCGCGGGCGAGGAGCGCGCCGATCGCCTCGACTACAACATCCGCGTCGTCGACGGGCGCGTGTCCATCGACCCGCGCCGGCGAGGCTCGCCCGTGGACACGCTGGTCGCCGAGCTCATGATCCACGTGAACTCCGCTTGGGGAAAGCTCCTCGCGGAGCGGGGCTTCGATGCGATCTACCGCAACCAGAAGGGCGCGAAGACGCGCATGGAAGTCGAGCCGGGCGCCCACGAGTGGCTCGGCGTCTCGCACTACGCGTGGGCGAGCTCTCCGCTTCGCCGCTTCTCGGACCTCGCGAACCAGCGCCAGCTGGCGGCGGCGTTGCGGGGAGAGGAGCCCGCGTATTCGCGCGAGGAGCTCGTGCAGGCGGCGCGCGATTTCGAGACGGCCTACGAGGCCTACGCCGAGCACCAGCGCCTCCTGGAGCGCTATTGGTGCCTCAAGTACCTTCTCCAGGAGGGAATCGAGTCCGCCGACGCGGTGGTCCTGCGCGAAGAGCTGGTGCGCATCGACGGCATGCCGCTGGTTTGCCGCGCCATCGGGCTCCCGGCATCGCCTCCGGGAACGCGCGTGCGCGTGAGCTTCGGCGAAGTCGACCTCTGGGAGGCCGCGGTTCTCACCCGCTACGCGGGGAAATGACCGTACAATTCCCGGTCATGGCAAGTCCCGCGCGCTCTTCGTAATTCCTGCCGATGCAGTTGAGGCAGCCTTCCCCCGACGCCCTCGTCTCCTTTTCAGACTTCTTGCTAGAACGTTTCGGGCTGGTCGCGACCATGCAGGTGGCGATGATCGCGTCGATCGCATTCCACGCGTTCCTCGTGCTGGGGCTCGGCTTCAAGATGATCAGCGCGGGCGGGCTCGACGAGCCCCACAACGTGATGGACGTGGTCCTCGTGAACTCGAAGAGCGCGGCGCGGCCGGACAAGGCCGACGCGCTCGCGCAGGCGAATCTGGACGGCGGCGGCAACACCGACCAGAAACTTCGCGCCAAGAGCCCCTTCCCGGCGGTGGATCCGAAGGATCCGAGCCCCGAAATGAAGGCCGCGCAGTCGCGGGTGAAGGAGCTCGAGGCCGAGGCGAAGGAGCTCATGATCTCCCTCAAGTCGAAGGCCGTGGTGGCGCAGGCCGCACCCCCGCTCGCGGGTCCGGCGCAGTCCGACGCCGAGGCGCGCGACCTCCTGCAGAAGAGCCTCGAGATCGAGCGGCTCGAGGCGCAGATCCGCCGCGAGCACCAGGCCTACCAGGAGCGCCCGAAGCGCAAGTTCATCGGCGCGCGCACCTCCGAGTATCGCTTCGCGCAATACATCGACAACTGGCGCGAGAAGATCGAGCGCATCGGCAACCTGAACTATCCCGAGGAGGCGAAGGCGCGGGGGATTCACGCATCCCTGCAGCTCACCGTCGCGATCAAGGCCGACGGCGAGGTCGAGACGATCGAGATCAACAAATCGTCGGGCTACAAGTTCCTCGACCAGGCCGCGATCCGCATCGTGCGCCTTGCCGCGCCCTTCGAGCGCTTTCCGGGCAGCATCCGCGCCGACACGGACATCCTCCACATCACGCGGACCTGGACCTTCACCAAGTCGGACCAGGTCGTCGCGGAATAGCGGCGCATTGAGCCAAACCCCGGGAAGGATTAAAATACGCGACCGGTGGCCCATGCAAACGATCAATCTCACCAGCCACTTCCTCATCGCCATGCCGGCGATGTCGGACCCGAATTTTTCCCGGACCCTCACCTTCGTCTGCGAGCACAACGACCGGGGTGCCCTCGGCATCGTCGTGAATCGCCCGATCGAGGTGACGCTCGCCGCGCTGTTCCGCCAGGTGGAGATCCCGCTCGCCGAGTCGCGGCTCGCCGAGCAGCCGGTGTTCTTCGGCGGTCCGGTGCAGTTCGATCATGGCTTCGTGCTGCATCGCCCGCTGGGCGCCTGGAAATCGACGCTGCCCGTCGGGGAGATCGGCCTCACCACCTCGCGCGACATCCTCGAGGCGATGGCCTCCGGGGGCGGCCCCAGCGAGCAGCTGGTCGCCCTGGGCTATGCGGGCTGGGCGCCAGGCCAGCTCGAGGACGAGATCGGCCGCAACGGCTGGCTCACCGTGCAGGCGGATCTCGACCTCATCTTCAACGTGGCTCCCGAGGACCGCTACCAGGCCGCGATGAGCTCGCTCGGCGTGAACGCCGCGAACCTTTCCGAGGAGGCGCGGCACGCGTGATGTCCGCGCCCGGCGCTCGCGCCCCGCAGGAGGGTCGAGGCCCCGGCAGGCAAGCCGTTTCGGGGACCGTGATCGGATTCGATTTCGGCGCGAAGCGCATCGGCTTCGCCGTGGGCGAGACCTCGACGCGCATCGCGAATCCGCTGGGAGCGATCGAGGCCGAGGCCAACGAGGCGCGCCTGCTCGAGATCGATCGCATCGTCGCCGAATGGCATCCCGTCGCGTTCGTGGTCGGCGAGCCGCATCATGCCGACGGATCCGAGCACCGGGTGGCCAGGCTCGCGGGCAAGTTCGCGCGGCGGCTCGCGGCGCGCTACGGAATCCCGGTCGTGATGGTCGACGAGACGCTCACCTCCGCGACCGCCGAAGCGCAGCTTCGCGACACGCGCACGCGCGCCTCGCGCAAGTCCGACGTCGACGCCCTCGCGGCGACGATCATCCTGCAAAGCTATCTCGACGAGCCCGAGGGAAGATCCCATGTCGCTGCCTGACCCCGAGGCCCTGGTGCGGACCATGGCCGAGGCGATGCGCGCCACGATCGCCCCGGATGCCGCTCTCGTCGGCATCTACACCGGGGGCGCGTGGGTCGCCGACCGGTTGCATCGCGCGCTCGCGTTGCCGACGCCGCTGGGGCTGCTCGCGGTGACGCTGCATCGCGACGACTTCGGGCGCATCGGCCTGCACCGGGAATCGCGCCGCAGCCAGATCCCCTTCCCGGTGGACGGGCGCGAGGTGATCCTGGTGGACGACGTGCTGCATACGGGCCGCACCATCCGCGCGGCGCTGAACGAGCTCTTCGATTTCGGAAGGCCGCGCGCGGTACGCCTCGCGATCCTCGCCGATCGCGGCGGGCGCGAGCTGCCGATGTGCCCCGACTACCTCGGCGCGAAGGTCGAGGTCGGTCGCGACGAGGACCTCGTCCTGTCGAACGACAACGGCAAGCTGCGCTTCGCCGCGGTGAAGCGACCGTGAGCCCGATGTCGCGCTCGAGCGTCCAGATCGGCGCCGATGGGCGCCTGAAGCATCTCCTCACCACCGAAGGATTGCCCGCGGAGATGATCCGCCACATTCTCGACACGGCGGACCAGTTCGTGTCGGTGGGCGAGCGCGAGGTGAAGAAGGTGCCGCTGCTGCGAGGCAAGACGATCTTCAACGTGTTCTTCGAGGGCTCGACGCGCACGCGCACCACGTTCGAGATCGCCGCGAAGCGCCTTTCGGCGGACGTGATCAACCTCAACGTCGGCGCCTCGTCGACCTCCAAGGGCGAGACGCTGCTCGACACCGTCTACAACCTGCAGGCGATGGATGCCGACATGTTCATCGTGCGGCACTCGCAATCGGGGGCGGCGCACCTGATCGCGCGCCACGTGAAGCCCGGGGTCGCGGTGATCAACGCGGGCGACGGGCGCCATGCGCATCCCACGCAGGGCCTGCTCGACATGTACACCATCCGCCACTACAAGAAGGATTTCTCCGCGCTCACCGTGGCGATCGTGGGCGACGTGCTGCACTCGCGCGTCGCGCGTTCGCAGATCCACGCGCTGAAGACCCTCGGCGTGCCCGAGCTTCGCGTCATCGGCCCGAAGACGCTCATGCCCGCGGCGGTGGAGCGCCTCGGCGTGCGCGTCTTCCACGACATGACCGAGGGAATCCGCGGCTGCGACGTCGTGATCATGCTGCGCCTCCAGAACGAGCGCATGAATGGCGCGCTGCTGCCGTCGGCCGGCGAGTTCTTCAAGTGCTACGGGCTGACCGCGGAGAAGCTCGTCCACGCGAAAGCCGACGCCATCGTGATGCATCCGGGACCGATGAACCGCGGCGTCGAGATCGATTCGCCGGTGGCCGACGGGCGCCAGAGCGTGATCCTCCCGCAGGTGACCTTCGGCATCGCGGTGCGCATGGCCGTGATGTCGATGCTTGGGTCCCAATGAGAAGGCGTCCCAATGAGAAGGCGTCCCAATGAGGAGGGCGTCGCAATGATGAGGGCCTGCACATGACGAGGCTCGAGATCAAGGGCGCGCGCGTGGTGGATCCCGCGACCCGTCGCGATGCGAAGGGCTCGATCTACGTCGCCGACGGCGTGATCGTCGCCCTCGACAAGGCGCCCGACGGATTCCGCCCCGACGAGACGATCGACGCGCAGGGACTCGTCGCGTGTCCGGGCCTCGTCGACCTTTCCGCGCGTTTGCGCGAGCCCGGCTTCGAATACCGGGCGACGCTCGAGTCGGAGCTGCGCGCGGCCGCCGCGGGCGGCGTGACGACGCTCGCGTGCCCTCCCGACACCGATCCGCCGCTCGACGAGCCGGGGCTCGTCGAGATGCTCACGCGCCGCGCCGCGAGCCTCGATCTCGCGCGCGTGCATCCCCTCGGAGCCCTCACTGTGGGGCTGAAGGGCGAGAGGCTCGCCGAGATGGCCGAGCTCGCCGAAGCGGGGTGCGTCGGATTCTTCCAGGGAAGCGCGGCGCTCCCGGATCCCGCGACGCTCCTGCAGGCGATGCGTTACGCGTCGACCTTCGGCTTCACCGTCTGGCTGCGCGCGCAGGACGCGCACCTGGCGAACGGCGGCGTCGCGCACGACGGCGAGGTCGCGACGCGCCTCGGCCTTCATGCGATTCCCGTGATGGCGGAGACGGTCGCCTTGCGCACGATCATCGAGCTCATGGCCGCGACCGGCGCGCGCGTGCACATCGCGCGCCTTTCGAGCGCGGCCGGCGTGGCCGTGGTCGCGCAAGCGAAGGCCCAGGGCGCGCCGCTCAGCTGCGACGTAGGGGTGCACCATCTGCACCTGTGCGACCGCGACATCGGCGACTTCGACGCGCAGTGCAATCTCTCGCCGCCGCTGCGCGATCCGGCGGACCGCGATCGCCTGCGCAAGGCCCTGGCCGAAGGCGTCATCGACGCGGCGTGCTCCGACCACACCCCGGTGGACGACGACGCGAAGCAGGTGCCGTTCGCGGAGGCGGAGCCCGGCGCGACGGGCCTCGAGCTGCTCCTTCCGCTCACGCTGCAGTGGGGGAAGGAGACCGGCCTGAAACTCGCGGAGACGCTCGCCGCGGTGACGATTCGCCCGGCGAAGGTCCTGGGCGTTCCCGTGGGCTCGCTGCAAGCCGGCGCGGCCGCGGACATTTGCATCTTCGATCCCTCGCGCGCCTGGGTGGTGCAGCCCTCCGCCCTCGCGAGCCAGGGCAAGAACACCCCCTTCCAGGGCCTCGAGCTCACGGGGCGCGTGGTGCGCACGATACTCGGCGGGCGCACCGTCCACACCGGCTGAATCCGAGCGCGACCGAGCGACGCCCACAGTGGAGTCCGTCATGCCCAATCCCCTCCTAGACTTCTCGGCGTTGCCGCGCTTTGCGTCGATTCGCGCCGAGCACGTCGAGCCCGCGGTCGATCGGCTCATCGCGGAAGGCCGCGGCACGATCGAGCGCCTCGCCTCGCTCGACGTCGCTCCGACGTGGGAGAACTTCGTGGAGCCCCTCGACGACGCCAACGAGAAGCTCGCGCGCATGTGGGCGCAGGTGAGCCACCTGAACGCAGTGCTGAATTCGCCGGAGCTGCGCACCGCCTACAACGCGTCGTTGCCGAAGGTCACGCAATACTTCAGCGAGCAAGGCCAGGACCAGCGCCTGCACGCGGGATTCAAGGCGCTGCGCGCCGCGGGCGCGTTCGAGAGCGCTCCGCCGGCAAGGAAGCGCCATGTGGAGAACGAGCTTCGCGACTTCCGCCTCGGCGGGGCGGAGCTGCCTCCGCCCGAGAAGGCGCGCTTCCTCGCGATACAGGAAGAGCTCGCGAAGCTCGCCTCGCGCTTCCAGGACAATGTCCTCGACGCCACCAACGATTTCGGGCTGTTCGTCGAAGACGAAGCCGAGCTGAGCGGCATCCCACAGGATGTGCGCGACACCGCGCGCGAAGCGGCCGCGAAGGAAGGGCGGGAGGGCTGGAAGCTCACGCTGCACATGCCTTGCTACCAGCCAGTCATGCAGTACGCCGACCACCATGGCCTGCGCGAGCGCATGTATCGCGCGTACGTGACGCGCGCCTCGGAGTTCGGCAAGCCCGAGTGGGATAACACCTCGAACATCCGGCGCCTGCTGGAGCTGCGAGCCGAGGGCGCGCGCCTGCTCGGCTACACGTCCTTCGCCGACGTGTCGCTCGCGACCAAGATGGCCGCTTCGCCCGGGGAGGCTCTCGAGTTCCTCGACGATCTCGCGCGGCGATCGAAGCCGTTCGCCGAGCGCGACATGGAGGAGCTGCGCGCATTCGCGCGCGGAGACCTCAATCTCGCCGACGTGCGCGCATCCGATGCCGCCTATGTGAGCGAGAAGCTGCGCCAGCGGCGCTATTCGTTCTCCGACCAGGAAGTGAAGCAGTACTTTCCCGAGGAGGATGTGATCGCCGGGATGTTCCGCGTCGTCGAGACGATATACGGCGTGAAGATCCGCGGGGCCGAGGCCGAGACGTGGCACCCGACGGTGCGCTTCTACGAGATCAGCGATGCGGCGGGAGGGCGCATCGGCCAGTTCTACCTCGATCTCTATGCGCGCGAGTCCAAGCGGGGCGGCGCATGGATGGACGACGCGATCAACCGCCGGCGGCGCGGCAGTCGCGTGCAGACGCCGGTCGCCTTCCTCACCTGCAATTTCTCCGCGCCCGTGGGCGGAAAGCCCGCGCTGTTCACGCACAACGAGGTGAATACGCTCTTCCACGAGTTCGGCCACGGCCTGCACCAGCTCCTCACCCAGGTCGACGTGCTGGGCGTCACGGGCATCAACGGCGTCGAGTGGGATGCGGTCGAGCTCCCGAGCCAGTTCATGGAGAATTTCTGCTGGGAGTGGGACGTCGTCGCGCCGATGACGCGCCACGTCGACACCGGCGAGCGCATTCCGCGCGCGCTATTCGACCGCATGATCGCGGCGAAGAACTTCCAGAGCGGCATGCAGTTCGTGCGCCAGCTCGAGTTCGCGCTGTTCGACATGCACCTGCACTTCGACTTCGACCCCGCGCGCGGCGAGGTGCTGAAGCTCCTCGAGTCGGTGCGCGCCAAGGTGGCCGTGATTCCCGCGCCCGGCTACAACCGGTTTCCGAACCAGTTCTCGCACATCTTCGCGGGCGGCTACGCGGCCGGGTACTACAGCTACAAGTGGGCCGAGGTGCTCTCTTCCGATGCGTACGGCGCGTTCGAGGAAGGGGGAGTCCTCAATCCCGAGGTCGGCGAGAAGTTCCGCCGCGAGGTCCTCGCGAGCGGAGGCAGCCGTCCGGCACTCGAGTCCTTCGTCGCGTTTCGCGGCAGGAAGCCGCAGATCGACGCGCTCCTGCGGCATAATGGAATGACATTCAGGGCCTAGGGGGAGGACCCATGAAGGCACGCACACTCGCGCATTGCGTTCTCGCGGCGGCGCTCGTCGCGCCCTGCTTCGCGCACGCGCAGACCAACGTCTACCGCTGGGTCGACAAGGACGGCAAGGTTCAATTTTCGGATTCGCCCCCTCCAGCCGATGCGAAGGACGCGACGCAGAAGCGACTGGGTGGCGGCGGCGACGAGGACACGCAGCTGCCGTATGCCACCCAGGTCGCGAAGCGGCGCAATCCGGTGACGCTCTACACCGGCGGCGATTGCGGCGACGCGTGCGTGAAGGGACGCGAGCTCCTCGAGCGCCGTGGCATTCCGTACACCGAGCGCGACGCCCAGAACAACGACGCCGACCGGGAGGCCCTGAAGAAACTGGTCGGCTCCCTCTACGTGCCGACGCTCGTCGTCGGCGAGGCCACGACCAAGGGCTATGACGAGGACCTGTGGCAGGCCGCGTTCGACAACGCGGGCTATCCGAAGACGCGCCTGCCGGGACAGGCTTCCTTGCGCGTTCCTCCGAAGGCATCCCCGGAAAACTCTTCGGCAGAGCCCGCGTCGAAATAAGCGGCGCATGAGAGTCGCGACCTGGAACGTGAACTCGCTCCGGGTGCGCCTGCCGCATCTGCTCGACTGGCTCGCGGCGCACTCTCCCGACGCGATCTGCCTCCAGGAAACGAAATGCGAGGACGCTACGTTTCCCGCGGCCGAGCTCGCCACCGCGGGATACTGCAGCGTCCACAACGGGCAGCGTACCTATAACGGCGTCGCGATCCTTTCGCGCAGGGAGGGCAGCGGCGTTTGCCGCGGCATTCCGCAGTTCGCCGACGAGCAGAGCCGCGTGATCGCGGCGGACTTCGAGGGCGTGCGCATCGTGAGCGTCTACGTGCCCAACGGGCAGTCGGTCGGCTCCGAAAAGTACGCGTACAAGCTGCGGTGGCTCGCGG
>JADGRS010000339.1 GCA_017880705.1 Burkholderiales bacterium | reverse complement strand
GAGCTTGCGCTGGACCTCCGTCTTCTTGCGCTGCTGCTGCGCGGCGGTGTTGTTCATCTCCGCAATCACCGGGGCATCGGGTAGCGCCTTGCCCATGTTCACGTTCACGAGCGTGGCCGGGTCTTTCCATTGAAGGACGATATAGCTCGCGTAGTTGCTAGCCGAACACGACCATGCACTGGCGGCCGAGGGCCACGGGCACGCCGCCCGGGCCCCAGAGCACAAGCGACTGGTTGGTGTAGCCGCTGTCGGCGGCCTTCATCTGGGCGTCGACGCGCCAGCCGTCCAGCGGCAGCGCGCTCACGTCCTCGGCCAGCATCTCCAGCATCCACGTCACGGAAGCGGCCGCGATCCGCTCCTTCACGTACGAGAGCGCGATCGGCGGAATGAAGTCGGCCATCGCCAGCACGTGATATTCGGTGGCGCGCCCGCTGTCGCGCATGCCGAGCTCGATTACGTTGTCAGGCTGGCCCATGCCGGAGAAGGGCGGCCCGCCCACGATCCAGCGCGCCTTGAAGTGCTGCGTGAAGTTGGGCGCGACGCCGGGGATCCACGGCAGCTCGATCGAGTGGGCCGGGGTGACCGCCGGCTGCCGCGGGATCAACTTCACCGTCGAAGGACGCGGCAGCCCGAACACCCCGACGAAGAGGGCGAGCGTGTCGTCGCCGTCGACGATGCGGGACTCCACGTGGGTCGCGCTCTTGCCGCTACGCAGCACCCGCGCCCGCGAACGCACCACGCCACCCGGCACCGGGGCGAGGAATGTCGCCTGCAAGGAACGTAGCGGCGCCTGCGGCACCAGCGAGCGCATGGCGGCAAACGCCACCGCCGCCTGGAGCCCCCCGAACAGCGTTCGGCCCTGCAGCCAATCCTCGGGGACATCGAGTTGCGATTCGCCCGCATCGGTGCGGGCGCGCGACATCAGAACGGAGTACGGAGTCGGCTCCATGCGATTCGATTTGCGATTCGATTCTGGCGCGTCTTCATCGCCGTCATTGTGGCATGGGCGGCGCAGGCGTGATGTTGACGGATTGCGGCGACATCGATTCGTGGAGGCTGAAGCGCATTCCCGGCGTTTCGGAAAAGGCAATCCAATGGATGACAGTGCGCACCACTTCTGCCTTCGCGCGGGGCAGGGGGCAATCCATTGGATGAGTTTTTCGAAATCCGCCTGTTGAGAGCTCCCTCCGGGCGACGGCACCTGCGCTTGGCGTTCGATCGTGAGCTCCGGCGCAATGGGCGACAGCTACCTTGGTATGATTCGGCAAACGGAAAACACTCGGTCGAGGAGAACGTATGGATATGGCCCTTGCTGCGCGACAGTTGCTGGTCTTTTCCGCCACCGCTGCGTTTTCCTCGGCGGCCCTCGCCGAGCAGACGGTGACCATGTGGAGCCACTGGCCCGACGAAGTCGCCAAGCGCACCTTCGTCGAGGAGCGGGTCAGGGACTTCGAGGCCGCGAACAAGGACTGCAAGGTGAAGCTGCAGTTCATCCAGAAGGCGGACCTCTACACGCAAGCCAAGACCTCGGTGCGCACCGGCCAGGCGCCCGACATCTTCTGGCTCGAGCCCGACGAGATCGCCTTCGCGCAGAACGGCTACCTCGAGCCGCTCGACGGCTTCGTCAACATGGCGAACCTCGAGGACTTCGCCAAGCGCTCGTGGGGCCACAATGGCAAGGTCTACGGCCTGCCGCTCGAGGCCTATACCGTGGAGCTCTACTACAACCGGGATCTCCTCAAGAAGATCGGCGTGTCGATGCCCGTGAGCATGCAGCTCGACCAGGCGGGTTTCGAGGCCATGGTCAGGAAATCGGTCGCGGCCGGCATCACGCCCTTCGCCACCGGCGTGAGCGACCGGCCCTATCCGGGCGCCTATTTCCTGCAGGAGATGCTGCTGCGAAAGCTCGGGCCCGACGACTACCGCGCATTGCTCACCGGAAAGCTCTCGTTCAAGGATCCGCGCGTCCTCGAAACCATGACGTGGGTGAAGAAGCTGGTGGACGAGGGTGCCTATTCGAAGAGCTTCTCGACCTTGAAGCTGGGGGAATCGCACTACTACTTCCACACGAATCCCGGCGCCTTGATGTTCCCCATCGCCAGCTGGTACACGGGGCGCGCCTTCGTGCCGCCGGACAAGGGCGGGCAGCCCAAGGATTTCCCGCTCGGCATCATGCAGTACCCGGCGCCGAACGGCGCCACGTGCCCCGAGTGCAAGACGCTCGCCGTGGGCGGCAGCTACGTGATGTATTCGAAGGGCAAGAACAAGGAATGCGCCGGAAGATTGCTGAATTCCATGGCGACCGTGGAGAACGGCAACAAGTGGATGCAAGGCGTGCTGCTGCAGACCGGCATCAAGACGGACCCTTCGCGCATCGAGAGCATTCACGCGCCGTACTTCCGCGAGCTGCAGGAGCGCAACGCCAAGGCGAACTACTTCATCGGCACGCCGCTGCAATACATGGCCGGCAAGTGCGCGGACGCCTTCTCGCAAATCCTCAACCGCGCGTTCCCCGGTGGCCAGATGAGCGTGGACGACGCCGCCACGCAGATGGACGCGGCCTGCAAGGCGTGACGGCTTGAAGGGAATCGATGCGCGCGCGGCGTCGTGGCCGGCGCTGATGGTGTTCCTGCTGCCCGCGCTCGCGATCTACGCGGCGTTCACCGCCTATCCCGTCTTTCGCACGTTCTACAACAGCTTCCTCCACATCGCCGACCTCGACACGGCGCGGTATGTCGGCCTCGCGCATTTTCGCGAGCTCTTCACGGACAACACGTTTCGCGCCGCGGTGCGCAACACGATGATCTGGTCCTTCGTCGCTCCCGTCTTCGACGTGGGCACGGGCCTCCTTCTTGCCCTGTGCCTCTATGCGGGTGTTCCCTTCGCGAGGTTCTTCCGCGTGGCGTGGTTCACGCCGGTGCTGCTCTCGTATGTCGTGGTCGGGATCATGTGGCTGTGGATCTACAACTACGATTGGGGCGTGGTGAACGCGATGCTGCGCGCGATTGGCCTCGCCGGCCTCGCGCACTCGTGGCTCGGCGATCCCGACACCGCTCTCGCCGCCCTCATGGTGACCCACGCGTGGAAATGGGCGGGCTTCAACATGGTGGTGTGCCTTGCGGCAATGCATTCGCTCCCCTCGGAAGTGCTCGAGGCCGCGGAGCTCGACAACTGCGGCTGGGGGGGCAAGATGTTCCACATCGTCATTCCCCTGCTGCGGCCGACGCTGCTGAATCTCTACATCCTCGCCTTCATCGGCAAGATGAAGGTGTTCGACCTGGTGTTCATCATGACTGACGGCGGCCCGCTCTGGCACACCGAGACCGTCTCGACGTACGTGTACAAGCGCGCGTTCAACTGGAACACGTTCGACCTGGGCTATCCCTCCGCCATCGCCGTGCTCTGGTTCCTCGTCGTGGTCGCGTTCGTGGCGCTGCTCACCTGGCTTTTCCGGCAGAAGGACCGGCTGGAATTCTGATGCGAGAGCCCGGGCTTCCGCGGCTGCTTCGAAGCGCCCCGCTGGCGGCCGTGCTGGTTCTCTACACCCTGTATTCCGCGCTGCCCTTCGTCTGGATCGGGACGATGTCGGTGCGCACGACCTCGGAAATCAGCGCCGACCATTACGCGTGGCCCGCGACGTGGCATTGGTCGAAGTTTCACGCCGCCTGGGTGGATTCGAACTTCGGCACCTACTTCTGGAACAGCACCGTGGTCGTGGTCGCCGCGGTGGCCGTGGTGACGCTGCTGGGCGCGGCGGCGGCCCATGGCCTCGCGCGCTACCGCTTCCGCGGCAACCGGCTCATCTACTTCGTCCTCTTCAGCTCGATCATCTTTCCGCCGCAGATCATCCTCATTTCGCTCTTCCAGGTGATGGCCGGATACGGC
>JADGRS010000054.1 GCA_017880705.1 Burkholderiales bacterium | reverse complement strand
CCGGACTTCGGCGACCCGGCCGTCCATTACACGGCAATCGAAGGGACCGCTCAACGAGAGGGCGCGCTCATCGTGAGCGGCTTGCAAGGTACCACCCTGGTGCTGAACGACCTTATCTTCAACGTTCGCAAACAGCCCGGACTGGTCGGCTTCATCTTCGGAATGCTGGACGCCACCGGTCCGGAACCCAAAATGGCCAAGGTGGTGATGAGAAAGCTCGTGGACGACAAGAGCGCGCTGCGCGTCCAACTGGAGAAATGGGCGATCCTGACCAAGCTCAAGCGAATAATCGTATCGCACGGTGCGCCAATCGAGACGGACCCGCGCGGGACGTTGCATAGGATGGCGGCATCCCTGACCTGAGGGTTCTTTCGCGAGATCCGCTAGTCGCAGTCTCAGCCGGGCACCTTCGATGCGAGCACGTCGACATTCTCGATCTTCGGCGGGCTCGACAGAAGATCGCCGGCCTTGGCCATGAGCGCCGCGGCGATCGGGCCGGTGAGATGGGCCTTGCGCCCCGAGTCATCGGGAAACGCGTCGAAGATGCCGAAGCTCGAAGGGCCGAACTGCAGCGCGAACCACACGACGGTCTTCGCCTCCTGGTTCGCCAGCGCAAGGCCGCTCTTCAGGAACGCGGCGACTTCGGCTTCCTTGCCGGGCTTGGCTTCCAGGCGTACTGCGAGTCCAACGCGAACCATGACGTTCTCCTCTCGGGACACGGGAAGTGCAATATTGCCCACTCCCGAAGGATTTCGCGAGCCGCGATTGCCGCGTTAACGGGAGATGGAGTTTCTCTTTTGCGGGGGAATAAATGGTGAAGATCGCATCGAAGCGCGCCGCCTTGGCGCTCGGCCTCGCGCTCGCCGCCGCGGACGCCGCCGCGTGGGGATCCGACGGCCACGCGATCATCGCCGAGATCGCGCAGCGCCGGCTCGGTCCCGAGGCGCGCGCGCAGGTCCAGGCGCTGCTGGGAGCAGGGCACTCGCTCGCTTCGGAAGGCAACTGGGCCGACGACGTGAGGCCGGCTCGGCCCGAGACTTTCAACTGGCACTTCGTTGACATCCCCATCGCCGACGAAGCGTACGACGCGGCGAAGCACTGCGCGCCCACGCCCAAGGGTGATTGCATCGTCGCGGAGCTCGAGCGGCTGCGCGCGCAACTGCGCTGCGGCACAACCGCCGCCCGCGGCGAGGCGCTGCGCTACGCCGTGCATTTCGTGGGCGACGTGCACCAACCGCTGCACACCGTCGGCGACGAGCAGGGCGGCAATCGCGTCAATGTCAACGTCGAGCTGCACGGCCCGCGCTGCCTGCGCTGCACGCCGAAGCGCACGCACGAAAATATCCACGGAGTGTGGGACACCATCCTCATCGCGAACACCGCGTGGAACTGGGGCGCATACGTTTCGCGGCTCGAGGGCGGGTGGCTCGCAAGCGACGAGGCGCGCGGTGCCGGCGCCGGCACGCCGCGGGATTGGGTCGTCGAGACCCATGGCCTGGCACGCGAAATCTGGGCGCTCACGCCCGCCGATCACCTCGTCAACGAGGACTACTACACGAAGGTGTTGCCCGCGCTCGATCGCCAGCTCGGCCGCGCGGGCGTGCGCCTCGCGAAGTTTCTCGACGACGCTTTCTTGTCGAGCGAATGCCGGGCGCCGGACGCTTGATCCGCGAGGCGGCCGAACCTACGCGATGCGGTCGATCCGCGCCGCGAAGCATCCGCGCCGCGCGTAGTGCGCGTGGAGGTATGCGATGTCGGGATTCGTGAGCTGCGCTTCGACGTAGGGAGCGAGGTTGGCCCCCTCAACGATCTCCCCTGAAATCATCAGCCCGTTCGCGTCGAATCCGCGCACGGAAAGAAGCCGGCGTTCGAGAGCGGGAGGGACCTGGTCGATCGTCTCGCATTTGCGCGCGGCGTTGGCGCGCACGTAGATCGCGTGGCTCGAGCGGTACGGAGAATCCACGGGGAGATGCTCGAAGTTGAGGAGGACCAGCTCTTCGCCCGGCTGCGCGTCGTCGAGGGTGACTCGACACGGATAGCCCGGGTACTCCGTCGCGGTGACACGGCGCGCGCGATGGCGGGCGAGCTCCTCGTCGCTCATCGCATGGAAGGGGGCGAACTGGGCCGGATCGAGGCCGGAGATCTGGAAATGCATGGGTAGCGGTCCTGTCTTATGATGGAGTGGCCTCATCATGGGGGACGAAATCGCGCGAGTCCGGCCGTTTTCGGACATGCAATTCGGGGAGGTGCCATGACCGGCAGGAGCAAGATCTCGCATTTGTGGCCCGCGTTGCCGCTCGAAGCATGGCAGCCGACGTACGACACGCTCCACATGTGGACGCAGATCATCGGCAAGGTTGTCCTGGCGACGACGCCATTGAGTAATCATTACTGGAACATCGCCTTTCGCCTCACCTCGCGCGGCTTCGAGACGCAGCCCATGGTCGCGCACGGCCACACGTTCACCGCGACCTTCGATCTCGTCTCCCACGAGCTCGTGTTCGCCTGCTCCGATGGGCGCCGTGCCACGATCGCCCTCGAGTCGCGCACCGTGGCCAATTTCTACGCGGCCGTCATGAGGACGCTTCACGGGATGGACGTCGACATTCGCATCCGGACGATGCCCGTGGAATATCCGAACCCGATCCGTTTCGAGGAAGACACGACGCACCACAAGTACGATCCCGAGTGGGCCAACACATACTGGCGCGCGGTGACCTCGATGCAACCTGTGTTCGATGAATTTCGCTGCCGCTTCGTCGGCAAGTGCAGCCCGCTTCATTTCTTCTGGGGCAGCTTCGATCTCGCCGTCACGCGTTTCTCCGGACGGCGCGCCCCCGTGAAGCCCGACGCCGATGCCATGACGCGCGAAGCGTATTCCCACGAAGTCATCAGCCATGGGTTCTGGCCCGGGGGCGGCGCGGTGCAGGAAGCCGCGTTCTATGCCTACGCGGTGCCGCAACCCGAGGGACTTCCTCTCTCGCGCGTCGAGCCCGCCGCCGCGTTCTACAGCAAGGATCTGGGCGAATTCATCCTGCCCTACGAAGCGGTGCGCACGTCGAGCTCCCCAGAGGCGGCGCTCATGGCCTTCCTGGAGAGCACCTACGCGCGCGCCGCCGATCTCGCGAAATGGGATCGCCCGGCGCTCGAGCGCGCCGCCGGCACGAAATAGTCCTCGCGGTTGTCGAAATCGCCGGCGCCCGTTCGACTACGGGTAGGCACCCTCAAGATCACCCCGACAAGGAGCGAACCATGGAAGTCCAGCCCTACCTGGTTTTCGACGGACGTTGCGAAGAGGCGCTCGTGGAGGGCGGCCAGGTGAAGATGGCGCTCTCGAAGACCTTCTTCTCGAAGAAGTTCGGGATGCTGGCCGACAAGTTCGGCGTGGGCTGGATGGTGATCGTGTCGTCGCTGTGAGCGTCCTCAGCCTTCGTAGCTCAGCGTCTCGGTGACCGAGCGGCGCAGGCGGATCGAGAGCGTGATCCACACGGCGAGGATCACCACCAGGGCACCGGCGCCGAGAATGGCCAGGCCCTCGAGCGAGAAGCGCAGCGGCACGGCGACGTGCAGCAGGGTGCGCGCGGCCGCTTCGTTCAGCGCCTTCGTGAGGGCGAGCGAGACGACGATCGAGAGGATCGCGCCGGCAATCGCAATCGCCGCGCCCTCCGCGAGGAGGATCGCGATGATCGCGCGAGGGGTCGCACCCAGCGCGCGCATGATGCCGATCTCGCGCGTGCGCTCGATCACGTTGAAGCTGGTGCCGGCGCCGAGGACGATCGCGCCCACCAGCGCCGCGGCGAGCGCCACCATGCGGATGACGTCGCCCACCACTTTGAAGTGCTCGTCGAGCGAGTCGCGGAACATCGCGCGCGTCACGACCTGGCCCGGAGGCAGGTGCGCATCGAGAAGCGCCTGGTCGAGCGCGCTCGCGACGGACTCGGGATGGTCGCCTCCGGCCTTGGCACGGAGAACCGTCGCCGCATCGCCGAGGCCGGTGACCGCGTCGAACGTCGGAAAGGCGGCATAGAAAGTCGGCGTCCCGATTTCCTCCACGATCCCGACGACGCGCGCGTTTGCGCGGCGGTCGCGAAAGCGCAACGCAACCTCGCTGCCGACGCGAAGCTCCGGGTAGGATTCCTGAACGGTGCGCGTCATCAGCACTTCGTCCGCCGCGCCCGGTTGCGGGAAGCGCCCCTCGAGAACGGGCAGCTTGAAGAGGCGCGATCCGGGGGGGAATCCGTACAACGTCACGCGCTTCGCGTCATGGAGGGTCGAGGACTCCTCCCGCGCGGCCGTCACCGTCGCGCGCCGCCACGCCTCGGCGAGCTCAACGCCCGGCACCGCGCGCGCGATGTCCTCCAATCGGGCGGCCGGTGCGGGGCGCGGCATGAATACCTCGATGTCGTGACCCTCGGTCGCGAGGCTCCTGTCGATCACGCTCATCAGGCTCTCGTAGTTGCTGTGGGTGGTGAGAAGGAGCGCGCCGCCGCTCGCGAGCGCGATGAGGATGAGCGCAAGCCGGAAGGGGCGGCGCAGCGTATTTCTCGCGGCGAGCGTCCAGCGCATCGCGCCGGGAACCTTGATCCCTTTCGCGAGGCGTGAGCCCGCGGTCAACGGCGAAGCGATTCCCGGATCCTGGAGAGCTTCGCGCACGCTCCTGCGGCTCGCGCGCACGATCGGCCACGCCATCGCGGCGAGCGCGATGCCGAGCGTGATCGCGGCCTGCTCGAGCGGAAGGCCCGCGCCTGCTTCCCAATTCGCGATGTCGATGTTCAGCACGTTCGCGTAGTAGCCCACGATGGCGCGGGCCAATCCGACGCCTGCCGGCAGCGCGAGGGCGGTGACCGCCAACGCAAGCGGGCCCACGAGCAGCAGGTACTGGAGGGCGATCTGGTGCCAGCGCGCGCCGATCGCCTTCATGACGCCGACGAGCCGCACTTCGCGTCGCATCCACACGGAGACGAGATAGCCCGCGAGCGCGGCGCTGCACGTGAATGCGATCGCCCCCATCACGCCGAGCACCCGAAGCGTCGCGTTCATCAACGCCGCGTGCGGGTGGGAATTCGAGAGCACATCGACGCGTAGCGGCGCGAAACCCTTCGCGAGGAGATCGTTGCGGAGCGTTTCGCCGAGCGCAGCGGCGTCGGCGGCATCGCCGCGTTGCTTCATCTTCACCCACAGCTGGTCGGCATCGGGATTCTGGCCGAGGAGGGCGGCGGTGGCCGGAGTCGCGAACGCGTAGATGATCCGATCCTGCGTGCTCGGCGCGACCGAGGTGTCGTGCACGAAGCCCGCCGACGCCAGCGTCGCGATGCTTCCCGTCGGAGTGCGGACACGAAGGCTTTCTCCGAAGTCCGCGGTGACCAGCGTTCTTCCCGACTGCTCGATCCAGAGGGCGCCCGCGCCGTCGCCCGCGATCGGCACATGACGATGGATCGCGCCGGCCTGCTGCGAAGCGATGTCGCGCAGGATCGTGACTCGCATCGGCAGCCAGGAGCCGTCCCGCGCGGCGATGCGGGTGATCGCCACGCGACGGGCTTCGACGCCGGCAACACTTTCATTCGCGGCGGCTTCGGCGAGCGCTCGCGGCGGCAAGCGGTCGAACCAGAGCGCGATGTCGGGCGCGCGCGCGGCCTCGTAGCTCGCGGCGATTTCCCTCTTGAGGATCGCCTGAGCATCGAGCACGGCGACGACTCCGGCGGTGCCGAGGGCGAGCACCAGCGCGATGAGGCCGATCTGCCCGCCATTGCCGCGCGCATCTCCCACGACCTTGCGCCAGCGCATGCTCACGCTGCGTTCGCGACTCGCGCCGTGTCCGAGACGATGACGCCGTCCTTCAGCTCGACGATGCGGCGCGCGCTGCGGGCGAGGTTGACGTCGTGAGTCACGATGAGGAGCGTCTTGCCGCGGTCCGCGAGCTCGTCGAAGAGCTTGCCGATGTCGACGGAGGTCTCGCTGTCGAGGTTGCCGGTGGGCTCGTCGGCGACGAGGATGGGCGGATCGTTCGCGAGCGCGCGCGCGATGGCGGCGCGCTGCTGCTGGCCGCCCGAGAGCATCGACGGCAGCTTGTTCGCCTGGTCCGCGAGCCTGACACGCTCGAGCAATTCCATCGCGCGCGCACGCCGCGCACCGGGAGGAACGTGGCCGACGAGCTCCATCGCGAGCACGATGTTCTCCACGACGGTGAGAGTGGGCATGAGCTGGAAGAACTGGAAGACGACGCCCACGTTGCGTCCGCGCCAGAGGGCGAGCGCGCTTTCTCCCGGGCGGCCCACGTCGACGCCCGCCACCTGGACGCGGCCCGTGGTGCAGCGATCGAGCGCCGCGACGAGATTCAGCAGCGTGGACTTGCCGCTACCGGATTTTCCGAGGACCGCGACGTGCTCGCCGGCCGCGACCGCGAGGGACACGCCGCGCAGCGCCGCGAATCGCTGGCCGCCGCGAAGCACGAACGACTTGGCGACGTCGTCGAGCTCGATTGCGAGGGAAGGCTTCATCGGCGGCGCTAGGCGCGGACCAGGCTGAAGAGGTCGCTGCCCAGCAGGTTGCCGTTGCCGTCGAAGCGGAACGTCTTCACGCTGATCTTCTCCGGGACGTAGTGGAACTCCGCTTTCGCGGTGCGGACGCCGCCGCTTGCTTCCACGGAGCGGATCACGATCTGGGTGGGTCCCGGCATCTTGCCGATGGCCTGCGCCATGAAGTCCGATGCCTTCGCGTCGTCGGGCATGCCATCGATCGCGTAGCGCTCCGACAACCGCGGCAGGATCATCGAGCCGTCGCGCGCCATGACGGCGTTCGCGAGCGTGCGCATGAAGCTCTCGATCTGCGGATCGGACTGTACGTCCGCCGCGCTCGAGACCACGGCGAGCTGCTTCGGCGGCGGCGCTTTCACGAAGGGCGGCGGATCGCCGTGAATGAAGCTCTTCCAATCCGCAAGGCGGATCGGCGCCTCGCCCGCGACATCGGGGAAGGTCAGCGCCGCGAGGGCCGGAGCCGCGGACATCGCGAGAGTCGCGAGGACCAGATGACACAGGAGCATGGGTTTCATGGGCTCTTTGCAGAATCCGAGAGGTGGCCGTATAATAGCAACAAATTATCGTTTTACAATCATTTATTGCTGCGCTATTTTATGGCTACGCTATGGCTACGACCGTCCTGCCCAAAGTGAGGCGCCTGTGCTGGCTGGTCCGTGGGGTCGCGATCGCGCTGGTGGGCTCGGTGCTGGTGTTGTACCTCGTGACGTGGGCCTTTCCCGACCTCGCGATCTGGGACCAGCATTGGGCGAAGATGGCGCGCATCGGCGGCTTCCCGCCGACCGCGGCGAGGGACCTGGCGGGAAGCGATCGATTCCTCTTCGGCGCCGTGTGCCTGCCGTATCTCGCGAGCCTCGTCTGGGCCTTTCGTCACCTCGGCCTGATGCTGCGCGGCTTCGAGCGCGGCGAATTCTTCGAGCGATCGACCGTAGCGCACCTGCGCGCGTTCTCCGGGTTCCTGCTGTTGGCCAAGGCGCTGTCGCTCCTTGCGGCACACGCGCGCGTGGCGATATACGCTCAGGCGGCCGGGCATCCGCAGGTCGTGTTCAACATCTCGAGCGACGAGCTGGCGCTCCTCCTGCTGTGCGCCCTCATCTTCCTCATCGCGCACCTGATGGAGGAAGGCAACCGCCTCGCCGAAGAAAACCGCAGTTTCCTCTGACCACGGAAATGCCCATCGTCATCAACCTCGACGTGATGCTCGCGCGCAACAAGATGAAATCGAAGGATCTCGCGGCCTACGTCGGCATCACCGAGCAGAACCTGTCGCTCATCAAGTCCGGCAAGGTGAAGGGCATCCGCTTCTCGACGCTCGAGACGATCTGCGAGCGGCTCAAGTGCCAGCCCGGCGACATCCTCGAATATCGCGCGGAGCCTGAAGGCGAATCGGGCTGAGGCGCCGAGCGAAAAAAAAAGGCCGGGCAAAACCGGCCTCGGCCCCAACCACCCAACGTTGTTACGCGACGTACCCTCTAGTCATCTTCACATTGCCAGTGACCGTCGGATTCCGGGGCAACGCGTCGATATTGCCCGCGGGTGCCCAAATCCAACAGGAACTGCGTCACACGTCCGAATTACATCTGTAGGGCGCGGGGCACCAATGCTCGCAGCCCCGACAGCAGCCGCTCGACGTCCCCGTCGTTCACATGCACGTGCGGAGAAAATCGCAGCGCGCTTCCGCGCCGGCTGATGTGGACATGCCTCGCCTTGAGCTCGCCCACCAGGTCGCCCGAGTAGCCCTTGGGCAGCCGCGCGCCGAACATGTGGGGGCAGCGCTGCGATTCGACGGGCACGCGCAATCCAAGTCCCTCGAGGTCGGCGGCGATCCGCGCGTTGATCCGCGCCAACGACTGCGCGATGTTGTCGATGCCCCAGGCCCTGATCTGCTCGAGCGCCGCGATCGCGCCGGGCAGGAGCGTCGTGCATTTCTCGCCCCCGTCGAAGCGGCGCGCCCCGGGCATGTAGCGGTCGGAGTAGTTCACGAGCGCCGCGAAATCGGCGGCGTTGTCGCGCGCGAGCCAGCTCTCCTCGAGCGGGCGTGAATCGCGCCACTTCGATGCCACGTGCATCACGCCGACGCCATAGGGGAAGAGGAGCCACTTGTATCCCGCCGCGACGAGGAAGTCCGGCGCGATCTCGTCGAGCGCGAACGGCATGGCGCCGATCGATTGGGTTCCATCGACGACAAGCGCGGCGCCCACGTCGCGGCATGCCTTCGCGATTGCGCGCAGGTCGATGAAGGCGCCGTTCGTCCAGTGGCACGACGAGAGGGCGATGACCTTCACCTTCGTGCCCATTCTCGCGAGGATCGCGGTCGTCCAGTCTTCCTCCGGCGCCGGAATCGTGACGAGCGTGGCGCCGCGTTCCTCCGCCGCTCTCTTGAAGGGAAACACCACGCTCGGAAATTCCCCCTCGATCACGAGGACCTCGTCGCCCGCGCGCAGCTGCGGCTCGAGGATGCGCGCGGCGGTGCTGATGCCGTAGCTCGCGGCGGGGACGAGCGCGTAGCCATCCGCCTCGCCTCCGATCAACTCGGCGCAGAGCTTGCGAATCGCCTCGGCGTCGGCGAAGAAATCGGGCGGCGTGCGATTCCACGGGTGGCTCTTGGACCGCGCGGCGGCCAGCAGCCGATCGCGCGACGCGTTGAGCAATGGCGAATTGGTCGCGGAGTTGAAGAAGGCGACGTCGTCTGGGACGTCGAAGAGGTGGCGCTGCGAGGGAAGGAGTGGCATGGGGAACAAGGTCGACGGCCGCGCCTCAACTATAGCGCGCCGGAATCATAGAGAACGCGCCCCCAGTATATGAGCTGCCCCGGCTCGACAGGCCTCGGCACCTGGTCATCGGCGCGAATGTAGGGGCGATAGATTTCGATGGTGAGGCTGGAGCAGTAGTAGCGATCGGGAATGCCGAGACCGATGAGACCGAGGAAGTCGTAGGGCCTGCCCACCACTTCGCGCGCCTTGCGCAACGCGGCATCCGCGCTCGCCGCATCGGACCACACCGGGCGGATGAGGAGCAGGCGATGGGACTTCGCGACGAACTCTGAAAGGGGCGTGAAGTGAACGCCCGCGGCCTCGGCTTCGATTACGCGATCGTTCGCTTGGTCCAGCACCGCCGCGTGGCTGAAGGGCTTGTTCGTCAACGATGCCACCAGATTGTCGGTCAGGTGATAGCCGCGGATGACGAGCCAGTCGCCATCGCGCCCGAGGCGGCGCACCTCTTGCAGCGCGGCCGCGTCGCGTCGATCGCGCGTGGCGCCCTCCGGCGGCGTTTCCGCGAACCGCGACGCCGCGCAACCGGCGAGCAAGCCGGCCGTGATGACAAGCGCGATCCCGCGCATCGTCAATTGACCCAGAAGAGATGGCGCATGAGCACCGATTCTCCTGCAGCTCGCGCCTTGCTCATGTCGTCGCCTTCTCAGCTCAGGTTGACTAGCCAGCCGCCCACGATCGCGGCCCACAGGACGAGCGCGACCAGGAGAGCGAGAAGCACCGCGGCGCTCCCCGTGTCCTTGGCGCGCTTGGAAAGTTCGTGGCGCTCGAGGGAGATGCGGTCGATGGCCGACTCGATGCTCGAGTTCAGCAGCTCGACGACCATCACCATCAGGACGCTCGCGATCAGCAGGGCGTGTTCGAGCAGCGAAACGGGCAGGAAGCACGCGAGCGGGATGAGGACGAATCCCGCGAGCGCTTCCAGGCGAAACGACGCCTCGACCCGCCATGCCGCGACCAAGCCCGCCACGGAATAGCCCAGCGCCTTGCGGATGCGGACCAGTCCCGTGTCGGGCGAGGCGACCGCCGCGGGGTCGTCCGGATCGGTGCGTTCTTCCATGTTCACTCCTTCGGAATTGCCTGGGATTCCACGCGCGCGAGCCCGCGCCGCAGCCGGTCGCAGAAGAGGACGAGGTTGCGCAGGTCGCGCTCGTCTTCGTCCTTGAAGATGCGGGACATGAGCCGGTAGTAGGGGCCGCGAACCTCCTCGAGCTTCGCGCTTCCCGCGCGCGTCATGCTGATGCGCATGGCGCGGCGGTCTTCGGGATCAAGTGCGCGGGCGATCCAGCCGTTGCGCTCCATGCGCTCGAGCACGCTGCCGGCGCTGGCGCGATTCACCACGAGAATCTCCGCGAGCTCGTGCTGGCGAAAGGTCCGGCCGCGATAGTCGTCGAGGATCATGAGGACGTTGAACTGCGCCTCCGTGATCCCGAAACGCGGGAAGAACGCGCGACCCGTCTGCTCGAGCCTCTCATAGGTCCACAGGAGCGAAAGGAGGGCCGCCTCCTTGAGGCTCGCGAAGGAGCGGTTGAGCGAGATCTCGCCGGCGAGGTTCGTGAGAGCGGAATCGAGGAGGTTCTGTTGGGCCAATGGCGCTGCTCGATAAGTAATATGTGGGCATATGATATGCACACATACTATCGTATGTCAACGGCACGCTCTCTCGTAGAATGGGGCATGGACCGTTCAAGCCGGGTGCTTTTCGCCGCCGCCTTCCTGTCGCTGATCGGCGACGCGCACGCCGCGCCCACCCTCGGCGGCTGCCCCGTCTTTCCCGCGAACAACTACTGGAACACGCCGGTCGACGGCCTGCCGCTGCACCCGAGCTCGGCGACCTGGGTGAGCTCGATCGGCGCGTCCACGCGGCTCCATCCGGATTGGGGCAACGTGCTCGCGGACAACTACGGCATTCCCTTCGCGACGGTCACCGGCACGCAGCCCACCGTGCCCATCACTTTTCCTCCCGACGGTTACGCCGACGAAAGCGATCCCGGCCCATGGCCGATTCCGCCAAGCGCGCCGATCGAGGGCGGAGGCGCGAGCGACGGCGATCGTCACGTGCTCGTGATCGAAACGACGAATTGCAAACTCTACGAGCTGTACAACGCGTTCCCGATCGGCGGCGGGACGAGCTGGAGCGTTTTCTCTTCCGCGAAATTCGACCTCCGGTCGAACGCGCTGCGGCCCGCGGAGTGGACCTCCGCCGATGCGGCCGGTCTCCCGATCTTTCCCGGGCTCGTGCGCTGGGACGAAGTGGCCGCGGGCGAGATCGCGCACGCCATCCGATTCACCGCGAGCGCCATCTGGGGACGCGTCGGCAACGCGCAGAAATACCTGTGGCCCGCGCGGCATGCATCGGGCAGCAACACCGATTCCTCGCGTCCCCCGATGGGCGCGCGCTTCCGGTTGAAGAGCTCGTTCGACATCTCGAGCTTCGATGCGCGCACGCAGGTGATCCTCCGCGCCTTCAAGAAGTACGGCCTGGTGCTCGCCGATGGGGGAAGCAACTGGTATTTCCAGGGCGTGTCCGATACGCGCTGGCCCGATCTCGTGTTCGACGAGCTGAAGTCGATCGCCGGCGGCAACTTCGAGGC